>JBOFSC010000106.1:0-8220 GCA_051651345.1 Enterobacteriaceae bacterium | reverse complement strand
TGGCCCTGGGCCTCCACGATCTCGAGCTCCGTGATATCCCACTTGGAGAGCACCGCGAGCGCATTGGCGTTACCTGTTTCTTCGCACTTCGTTAGGGAAGGTGCGAACATGTGGGTCGCACCTTCCCTAAGAGGGCCAGCCGGCCCTGTTTCTATTGCACAAGTCGGTGACATACAACCTTATTGCAGCACCAGGCGACCATTGAGGGGCTGCATAGGCCTGTTGTTGGGGTGGTGCATCACCGCCTTGAAGGCGTCGATCTGGGCCTGGCTCACCTGCACCGGCTCCTTCATCACCAGCCAGCGCACCCCTTCCGAACAGGGCGGGGTGGTCAGCGACCCGCTGAAGCGGTAATAGTCCCGCTTAGCGGGCAGCAGTTGCTCTGCCGAGACCGGTTCCTTGAGCCCGTGGATCTCCCCCGCCTTGGCTGGCAGCACCTGCCAGCCAAGGCTCAGGGCAGCATTGGCCCGACCCGGTTCGAACATCACCGCCACCACCGCCAGCTCCCCTTTGTCGTTGGCGTGGACCAGATGTCCCTCCAGGGGATAGGATTTGCCCTCGATGAGGTTTTCGCTGGGGGCGTGGAAGTGGAACTGCTTGAGCTCAAAGCGCATGCCGTCGAGTTCTAGGGTGCTGCCGGGGGCATAGTTGACCTGTATAGTGTGACCGTTGTTGACCAGGGTCTTGCCACCAGTTTGATAGTGGAACTGCAGCGGGGCTAGTTTGGCCTCCACCATGCCCGTGAGGTTGACCGGTGACTGATTGCTGCCCGCACACTGGCCATATTCCGGGGTCAGGCTGGCCCATTTCGCCGGACCGGCTTCACCGCTGTATTCCCAGTGCGTCGTGGCAGCGAAGGCGGTGGGGCTGAGCAGCAGGGCGGCGACCAACAGGGACTTTCTCATAATGCATCCTTATCTTGATTGAAAAGCACGACCATTTCGTGCCTTCACGGCGACGAAAACGGCTCCAGTTATACACGTAACACACCTGAAGACTCCGGGGCTGCATCGTGATATCAAATGCCTTTAATTCAGCATGCAGTTAGCTGACCTAAGCCTTCAATGGCACTATATGGGGGTTGAACCACAAACCGCCGCAATTTCCGTCTGGTCACTTATGCCTGATAAGCAACGTTGCCAGCTCAACGATTTTCTCGGATATGCCACAGCCGCAGGACGTAGATGATCGAATCTAGGATCTCGTAACGAACCTCGTTCTCCCCAACCAAAATCCTCCTAACCTCACGTGGCTCAAACTGGAACAGTTGCTCTCCAATACGCGGGTTGGCGAGCAGAACGGTCGGAGCTTGTGTCAGTGCTTGCACCGCACGAGCCGCGGCGGGCTTGTTAGCCAGCGCCAGAAATTCATACAGGCGCGCCAAATCAGAGAGCGCCTTGCTAGTCCATTTCAGTTCCATCAACGCGGCACCGACAGCGGCTGGTCAGTGCTGAGGCTGTCAGCCCAGGCTTGCACCGCCTGGTGATCGATAACTCGACCCGCATTCACGTCTGCCAGCGCCTCTTGGGTTAGTCGGTCACGCTCCTCTTCCTGGGCGATCCATGCCGAAAGAGCCTGTTTCATTATCCAGTCGCGTGAGCGTTCAAGTCGGGCAGCCATCTGGTCAACTTTGTCGGCCATCAGTAGTGGTATGTGTGCAGTCAGTACCTTGGTTGTTGCTTGTGTCATGTTGCTCTTCATTTACCGACTCCAAATTATTTAATTAGATTCAAAGTTAATCATAGTGATTTATTTAGAATCAAGCAAGGAGGTGTCAGTTTGGGCTATACCCTATCCTGATGTCAGATCGTTCGGTTAAAAAGTGTCAGAATAAAGCGGTTAAATTAATTTATTGACACGCATAAGGCAGGGTCATAGATTTCTTCCTGACACTTTTAAGCTCAGGAGGTCTCTTGCAGGGACAACGCATCGGTTACATCCGAGTTAGTAGCTTCGA
This sequence comes from Enterobacteriaceae bacterium, assembly GCA_051651345.1. Lineage (GTDB taxonomy): Bacteria > Pseudomonadota > Gammaproteobacteria > Enterobacterales > JBOFSC01 > JBOFSC01. The sequence goes on along the minus strand of JBOFSC010000106.1, from coordinate 6,263 downwards.
TCAAAACCCAGAACGGCAACTGGAACATATCCAGGTGGACAAAGTGTTCATCGACAAAGCCTCAGGGAAAGACACTCAGCGCCCGCAGCTTGACGTCTTGCTCTCCTTTGTACGTGAAGGTGACACGGTCGTGGTACACAGCATGGATCGCCTTGCTCGCAACTTGGATGATCTGCGTCGACTTGTACAGGGACTAACCCAGCGCCGCGTCTGCATTGAATTCGTCAAGGAGCATCTGACTTTCACCGGCGAAGATTCACCGATGGCAAACCTTATGTTGTCTGTCATGGGGGCATTCGCCGAGTTCGAGCGAGCATTGATCCGGGAGCGTCAACGTGAAGGTATTGCCTTGGCAAAACAGCGTGGAGCTTATCGGGGTCGAAAGAAATCGCTGTCTGACCCAGATATAGCGGAAGTACGGCGGCGAGTCATTGCTGGCGAAAAGAAAGCGATACTTGCCCGTGAATTCGGGATCAGTCGAGAAACGCTGTACCAATACTTGCGGGTGCCGGAGTAACTCATGGCGATTGCTAGAAGCGAGCGACTAACAGTTCTGTCGGATGCCGAGCAGGAGGCGCTGTATGGCTTGCCGGACTTTGACGATGCGCAGCGCCTGGAATACCTGGCCTTGACCGAAAATGAGCTGGCGCTTGCCAGCAGTCGGCCAAGCATCCATGCTCAGGTCTATTGCATCCTGCAGATCGGTTACTTCAAAGCCAAGAACGATTTCTTCCGTTTCTACTGGCGTGACGTCGAGGATGATTGCGCTTTCGTGCTCAGCCGATATTTTCAAGGTGAGGCATTCGAGACCAAGCAGATCTCCAAACACGAGCACTACAGCCAACGCGGTAAAATTGCCGCACTATTCGGTTACCAGCCGTGGGCCTCCAGCTACCTGCCATCGCTTGAGCGTCAAGCCTCGCTGATCGTGCGGCGTGATGTGACGCCCAACTTTGTTGCTGCTGAGCTGATCGTCTGGCTCAACGAACACAAGATCATTCGTCCAGGCTATACCACCCTGCAAGCGCTGGTCAGCGAAGTCCTGTCCGCTGAACGTCGACGACTGGGAGCCCTGCTTGCACAGGTGTTGGATGAACCGGCCAAGACTTCCCTGAGTCAGCTCCTGGTGCGCGACGATACGCTGTCGCAACTGGCTGCTCTCAAACAAGACGCCAAGGATTTCGGGTGGCGTCAGATGGCCCGAGAGCGTGAGAAGCGCACTCTGCTGGCACCATTACACGGGATTGCCAAAGGGCTGCTGCCCAAACTTGGGGTCTCTCAACAAAACCTGTTGTATTACGCGAGTTTGGCTAACTTTTATACCGTCCATGATTTGCGCAACTTGAAGCCAGAGCAGACCCAGCTCTATCTGTTGTGCTATGCCTGGGTACGCTACCGGCAGCTCAGCGATAACCTGGTCGATGCGATGGCGTTCCACATGCATCAACTTGATCACGAAAACCGCGCGGGTGCCAGGGAGTCTTTCGCCGAAGAGCAGGTCAAACGTCATCAAGAAACGCCCCAGGTTGGTCGCTTGCTGTCCCTGTACGTGGACGACAGTGTTGCGGATCCGACGCCATTCGGCGAGGTGCGCCAGCGCGCCTACAAGATCATGGCCAAAGACGTGCTGCAAAACACGGCGCAGCGCATGAGTGTCAAGCCACTGAATAAACTGACATTGCACTGGCAGGCGGTGGATGGCCAGGCCAAACGTATCCGCCGTCATCTCCGACCGTTGTTTGTCGCGCTGGAGTTCGCCGCCACCGATCCGGACAGCCAGTGGCTGGCGGCACTGACCTGGGTTAAAAGCGTGTTCGCCAAGCAGCAGCGTCTGTCACAACGCCCACTCGCTGAATGCCCGGCAGCCACCCTACCCAAACGCTTGCGGCCCTACCTGCTGACCTTTGATGCAGATGGAGAGCCGACAGGGCTACATGCCGACCGCTACGAGTTCTGGTTGTACCACCAAGTCACAAAGCGTTTCCAATCTGGCGAGCTTTATCTCGATGACAGTTTGCAACATCGGCATTTCTCCGATGAGTTGGTGTCTATGGAAGAGCACGCTCAGGAGCTGGCACAGATGGACATCCCATTCCTGCGCCAACCGGTTGAAACACAGCTTGATGCCTTGGCCTCCGAGCTGCACAAGCAATGGCGGGCATTCAACCGTGAGCTGAAACAAGGCAAGCTGACACATCTCGAATACGACAAAGACACGCAAAAACTGACTTGGCGCAAGCCCAAGGGGGAAAACCAAAAGGCGCGGGAGCAAACCTTTTACGAGCAATTGCCGTACTGCGATGTCGCCGACGTGTTCCGCTTCGTCAACAACCAGTGCCAGTTCCTATCGGCACTGACCCCGCTGCAACCACGTTACGCCAAGAAGGTAGCGGATACCGATAGCCTGATTGCGGTCATCATTGCCCAGGCAATGAACCACGGTAACCTGGTCATGGCGCGTACCAGTGATATTCCATACCACGTCCTGGAGAGCGCCTATCAGCAGTACCTGCGGCAAGCATCGCTACACGAGGCCAACGACGGTATCAGCAATGCCATTGCCGCGCTGCCTATCTTCCCGTATTACTCGTTCGACCTCGACGTGCTGTACGGCGCTGTTGATGGGCAGAAATTCAGCGTCGAGCGGCCAACGGTGAAGGCGCGCTACTCGCGCAAATACTTCGGGCGCGGCAAGGGCGTGGTGGCCTATACGCTCTTGTGCAACCACATCCCGTTGAATGGATACCTGATTGGTGCCCATGATTATGAGGCCCACCATGTGTTCGACATCTGGTATCGCAATACCTCTGACATTGTGCCAGAAGTCATTACTGGCGACATGCACAGCATCAACAAGGCCAATTTCGCTATCCTGCACTGGTTCGGACGGCGTTTCGAGCCACGGTATACCGACCTCAACGCCCAGTTGCAGGCGTTGTATTGTGTGGGCGACCCAGCGCGGTATGAGAAGTACCTGATCCAGCCTGTTGGCCAAATAGATCGGCAGTTGATTGTCAGCGAAAAGGCGAACATTGACCGGATCATCGCCACCCTGGGTTTGAAGGAGATGACGCAGGGTACGTTGATCCGCAAACTGTGCACCTACACCGCGCCAAACCCAATGCGGCGGGCCATCTTCGAGTTCGATAAGCTCGTGCGCAGCATCTACACGCTACACTACCTGCGCGACCCCCAATTGGAACGTAACGTACATCGCTCGCAAAACCGGATTGAGTCATACCATCAGCTACGTTCAAGCATTGCGCAGGTGGGGGGGCAAGAAAGAATTGACGGGGCGGACCGACATTGAGATAGAGATCAGCAACCAGTGCGCCAGGCTGATCGCCAACGCAGTCATCTACTACAACTCGGCCATCCTGTCGCGGTTGCTAACGAAGTGCGAAGCAACAGGTAACGCCAAGGCGCTCGCGGCGCTCACCCAGATATCGCCGGCAGCCTGGCGACACATTTTGCTGAACGGACACTACACCTTTCAGAGTGACGGCAAGGTGATTGATCTGGATGCCCTTGTGGCAGGGGTGGAACTGGCATGACGGAAATTTCGGCGGTTCCGGCTTACAACCCCTGGCAGCGTGTACATAGCGATTTCCCTCCCGGCATATCCTCGCCACATTCCGGGCAATTTTCTAAGTTATCTATTTTATTTATTTTCATTGTGGGCCTCCTTCTGTATTCTGTAATTGAGTAATTACTCATAAACTCAATTGAGTTAATTAACTGTTGTTTTCTTTCAACCAGTTATTAACTAACTCTTTGATTACCTCTGTGATAGACGTGCCTTGCTTTACACATGCGGCCTTGAATCTAATATGTGTTTCTTCATCAAAGTTAACATTAACCCTCTTTTGTTTTCCCTGAGGGTTACCATGTACGACTTTTTCGAGATCTCTGTGCTCTCCAAAGCTCATTGTTTTAGATGTTTGTTGTTTTTTCAGTGCCATATGTGTGCTCTCCAGATATGATAAAATGAGTGTGTGTGTATTTACTCAAATAATGAGAGTATTTCCTGTGTCAGAACAGATATTTCTCCTTTTGCGGCACCATCATTAGTATCAAAAACGCTGTCTCCTTCCAGGACAGATTTAACGTAGCTCTGACGCTGTGCTATTGCTGTTTTAAAGGGTTTAATTCCCGTCTGAGCTATGCTCTCTTTCAGAACGCTGAGCATCGTCGCCTGTTCTATTTTACGTGTGATTAGAAATCTGGCTTCAACCGGGCGATTATAAGCCTGGGCTTCTAGTACTGTAACAACAGAACCGGATGCGGAGAAATCCAGGGGACTGGGTGTGACTGGTATGATCACCAGGTCGCTGACCATTACCGCTGCTGAGGTGATAGCAGACAGAGAACCGGCACCATCAATAACAACAAAATCATATTCAGCCAGATCCTTTCTGACCTGGTAGACGTCTTTTTCTGATGTTGCGGTATAAACATCAAACGCCGCTTTTTCTGCTTGGTTCCAGTTTGTCAGACTCATTTGCGGATCTGTGTCTACCACGGCAATTTTTTTCCCTGAGCTGGCCAGACAGCTACTGACGTTAATTGTTGCCGTTGTTTTACCGGATCCACCCTTCGGATTTAGAAACGAGATAACTTTCATAGCAAAGCCTCATTTGTGTATTTACTCATATGAGTTAAGTATACACAAAAACTCATATGAGTAAATGAGTTTTTATTATTTCTACTGAGCAACGTGTTATCCATAAATCCATATGAATCACAGCCAGTGATACCAGCTCCCGCCAAGGGGCCTGGTGAACGGGAGCGGCAAGACGTCGCAAGATGGCGACTGGTGATTGTGGAATTGTGGGTAATGCGGGACAGACAGCTCTATTGCATAGTCAGGAAATTGTTTTTGTGTGTTTACTCATTTGAGTTTTTGTGTTTAATCGCCCGACTGATGGTGCCACGGCTACAATTGATGGTTTTCTGAATCTGGCTCCAGGAACTGCCACTTGCCAGCAGCCTATTAATAGCATCATAGCGATGTTGATTAATTTTTCTTCCTTGGTATTTCCCTTCCTTTTTTGCTTTGGTGATCCCTTGCTGTTGCCGTTCCCGGCGTTGTTCATAGTCACGCCTGGCTACTGCTGCCAGCATATCAAGTAACATGTCGTTGATAGCTGAAAACATCCGGTGATCAAAATCAGCAAGCACCGGAGATAAATGCAGCCATGTCGTGGGCACATTCACGGCCACGACCCTGATATCTTTACCGGCAATCATTTTCTTGAGAGTGCTCCAGTCGTCCCCTGTCAGACGTGAAAGGCGATCAACGTCTTCAATCAGTAGTACATCGCCTGGCCGACTGTCATCAAGCAAGCGGAAAAGTTCCGGGCGATCAAGACGGGCGCCTGATTCGTTCTCAGAGTAATAGTTGCATATGACAACATTGCGCTTACGTGTGAAATTATCGAGCATGTCACGGGCGCGTTGCGCATCCTGCTCACTGGTTAATGCGCGGAGGTAGGCACGAACAAACATTGACATAGTACTGTTAGAGTCCTCTGATGATACCGGTTCTGTTAGGGTCTGTATTACGTGCCTCTACAGTACCGGATAGGGGTAGTCCGGTACAGGGATATTTAAACAGCACTGGTATGATAGCAAGTTATCCACTGTTTCTGTGGATAACGGGGCTAAAGGTCAAAAAAACGTCACACTGTCACGCAATTAATTTGTTAGTTTATTTGTTTGTTAGTTTGCTTCGTGTATAATAAACGTATAACCAAACATGAGGATCACATTATGCGTCCAGCTATATTTGAGCCAGAGCAGATCATTGAAGCGGGATTGGCGTTACAGGCAGAAGGGCGAAATATTACAGGATTCGCTCTGCGTAACAGAGTCGGGGGTGGCAATCCGGGGAGGCTGAAACAAATATGGGATGAACATCTGGCATCACAGATCGCCGTTACTGCGGAGCCAGTGGCCGAACTGCCCGTTGAGGTGGCTGAGGAAGTGAAAGCCGTATCTGCGGCACTGGTTGAACGTATTAGTCAATTGGCTACAGAGCTGAATGATAAAGCAGTTCGGGCCGCAGAACGGCGGGTTGCTGAGATTACACGCGCTGCCGGTGAGCAAACTGCACAGGCAGAGCGGGAGCTTGCAGATGCAGCACAGACAGTAGACGACCTGGAAGAACGGCTGGACGAGTTACGTGGTGTCCACAATGCAACACTGGCAGAACGGGACGAGAGTAGGGAAAAAGTGCAGACTCAGGCTGTGGATCTGGCGCA
>JBOFSC010000105.1:0-3484 GCA_051651345.1 Enterobacteriaceae bacterium | reverse complement strand
GGCAAAGGGCACGTTGCCGTGATCGCCAACAATATCTTCGGCCTCTACGGAGAGAAAATCATTCTGTTCTGCGTGATGATCTCGGTACTGGGCACCCTGAACGGCAAAGTGATCGGTGGCTACAGATATCCCTATGCCCTTGCTGAACAAAAAGATATTCCTTATTCAAACTTTTTCCTTAAGCAGAGTGCTTATGGTACTAATGGCCGGGCAGCGCTGTTGACATTGCTGATCTCTTGTATCTGGTTTACTTGCTATACCCTGCAGGCACTGGCCGTGGCGGATGCTACGCCGGAGCAATTTGCCCGTAAAGATTATCTGTTTTCTGGTATTACCTTTGAAGATATCCCCATTATGATCGTGTCATTTGAGGCCATTGCATTAATGGTGGCCGGATTAATTCTTGGCCGCAGACATAAAGTGGGATTATTTAAAACTTATATCGCCCCTGTGGTCGGCATAATAGGTCAGGTCTATGTGGTGATCTCTTTCTCCATGACCAATACCTCATGGCTGTTCTATACCGTTCTCGCCGTCCTGATCATTATCATAGGCGTTATGATCAGGGCCTGGGTCCACGGTCGCAGGGCAAAAGAGCACTCTGCGCAAGGAGGTAACAATATATCACATTGTTAATTGATATTATGATAAGTAAACAGGTGTGGAGTGAGCTCTCCACGGCATCACGCCTCAGGTTGAGCTTATCTTCATCGATAATGAAGAGGTTGTTCCATAACATCATTAATTATTGCGAATTACCTCAAAGATTAAATCCGGCAACTATTCGATAATATCTTATTATTATGGGTCTTTGCTGGATATATGTCGGCAGCCACTGTATTGTACTGCCCTCTTATTATTGATACAGAAAAGGAGTCTTTAATGAGTCAGTTCACTATTCGCCCGGGACAGATGTCACTTGCCGATCTGCGTCTTATTTACCAGCAGCCGACGCGCATACAACTGGATGAGACCGCATTCCCCAAAATAAATCAAAGTGTTGACTGTATCAATGCCATCATTGACCAGGGCCGCACTGCCTATGGCGTCAATACTGGCTTCGGTCTGTTGGCCCAAACCCGCATTGCCAATGAAGATCTGGAGCTGCTACAGCGCTCTCTGGTGCTCTCCCACTCCGTGGGTATTGGCCCGGCGCTGGATGATGCGCTGGTGCGCCTGATCATGGTGCTGAAGATCAATAGCCTGGCACGTGGTTACTCCGGTATCCGCCTGAAGGTGATCCAGGCATTAGTCGACCTGGTCAACGCGGATGTCTATCCCCATATTCCGAGCAAAGGCTCTGTCGGGGCCTCTGGTGACCTGGCGCCTCTGGCCCATATGAGCCTGGTGTTACTGGGTGAAGGTCAGGCCCGCCATCAGGGCAAATGGCTACCCGCCACAGAAGCGCTGGCCATCGCTGGCCTGGAGCCGCTAACTCTGGCACCTAAAGAGGGCCTGGCACTGCTCAACGGCACACAGGTGTCCACCGCTTTCGCACTGCGCGGGCTGTTTGAAGCAGAAGATCTGTACGCCTCCGCACTGGTGTGCGGTTCACTGACGACGGAAGCGATGCTCGGTTCACGGGTTCCCTTCGACAGCCGCATTCACGACATTCGTGGACAAAAAGGCCAGATCGATACCGCCTCTTACTTCCGCCATCTGCTGCAGGAGACCAGTCAACTGGCCGAGTCCCATGTGGATTGTGACAAAGTACAGGATCCCTACTCCATGCGTTGTCAGCCACAGGTGATGGGGGCTTGTCTGACCCAAATCCGCCATGCGGCAGAAGTCCTTCTGGCTGAGGCCAATGCGGTTTCCGATAACCCTCTGGTATTTGCCGATAAGGATGATGTATTATCCGGCGGCAACTTCCATGCCGAGCCGGTGGCGATGGCAGCTGATAATCTGGCGCTGGCATTGGCTGAAACAGGTTCACTGTCTGAACGGCGTATTGCGCTGTTGGTGGACAGACATATGTCGCAGTTGCCCGCTTTCCTGGTGGATAATGGCGGTGTTAACTCCGGCTTTATGATCGCACAGGTCACAGCGGCAGCTCTGGCCAGTGAAAACAAATCACTCGCTCATCCGGCCAGTGTCGATAGTCTGCCCACCTCAGCCAACCAGGAGGATCATGTCTCCATGGCGCCAGGTGCCGGACGGCGCTTATGGGAAATGGCGAGTAACGTGCGTGGGATCCTGGCAGTGGAGTGGCTGGCAGCCTGTCAGGGATTGGATTTCCGCGAGGGGTTGAAGAGTACTCCGTCACTGGAGAAAGCGCGTGCTCTTTTACGTAGCAAAGTGCCTCACTACGATCAGGATCGCTTCTTTGCACCCGATATCGAAGCGGCAATCAAACTACTTGAAGAGCAATCTCTTATCTCTTTCTTGCCTCCCGCAGCTCTGCCTAGCCATAACCAGAAGGCTTAATTGATCACATCCTGGCGGAGAGTTCTGTCCGCCAGGATGATCAAGATAAGACCATAGCCACTACGACTCTCTACCAAGGATCGATTATGACTACAACTACTCAAGCTCAGCTTCAACGCGGTCTTGGTGCACGACATATTCGTTTTATTGCCTTAGGGTCTGCAATTGGGACAGGGCTTTTTCTCGGCTCTGGCGCAGCAATTCAAAAAGCGGGCCCCTCTGTTCTGTTAGCCTATCTTATTGCCGGTGCAGCCGTATTTATTGTGATGCGCGCACTGGGTGAGATGGCGGTACACCAACCCATCCCCGGTTCGTTTGGCAGCTATGCCCGTACCTACCTCGGCCCTCTGGCGGGTTTTATCACGGGCTGGACCTATGCCTTTGAGATGATCATCGTCTGTTTGGCCGACGTCACCGCCTTTGGTATCTATATGGGCCTGTGGTATCCGGATGTACCTCGCTGGATCTGGGTCCTCAGTGTTATCGCTTTGATCGGCTTCCTGAATCTCCTGCACGTTAAAGTGTTTGGTGAACTGGAATTCTGGCTGTCACTGATCAAGGTGCTGGCGATCATTGCCATGATCTTTGGCGGCGGATATCTTATCCTGTTTGGCTTCGGTCAGGATTTCGCCGCCACCGGTATCAGTAATCTGTGGGCCAATGGTGGCTTTATGCCCAACGGTCTCGGCGGTATGGTGGCCAGCTTTGCTGTGGTGGTGTTTGCCTTCGGTGGTATTGAGATTATCGGTATTACGGCGGCAGAAGCACATAACCCGAAGGAAGTGATCCCCAGAGCGATCAACACCATTCCGGTACGTATTTTCCTGTTCTACTTCTTCACCCTGTTTGTGCTGATGTCTCTCTACTCCTGGAGCAGCATCGGTAAAACCGGTAGCCCCTTTGTTAATATCTTTACCGTGCTCGGCATGTCATCTGCTGCCAACATTCTGAACCTGATCGTGATCAGTGCCGCCGTCTCCGCTATCAATAGTGATATTTTTGGGGCCGGACGCATGATGTACGGTATGGCAAAAGAGGGGTTGGCACCAAAGAGCTT
>JBOFSC010000104.1:0-7424 GCA_051651345.1 Enterobacteriaceae bacterium | reverse complement strand
CTATCCGTCAGGCCCATAAAGGTAAAAAAAGCTTTATTCTGCATGATGGCCCTCCTTATGCTAACGGCGACACCCATATTGGTCACGCAGTCAACAAGATTCTGAAAGATATTATTATCAAGGCGAAAGGCTTCGCCGGTTATGATTCTCCCTATATTCCCGGCTGGGACTGCCATGGCCTGCCTATTGAGCATAAGGTGGAGCAGGAGAAGGGCAAACCCGGAGAAAAATTGACCGATGCCGAGTTTCGTCGTGCCTGCCGTGACTATGCCAGCGGGCAAATAGAGGGGCAGAAGGCTGATTTTATCCGTATGGGTGTACTGGGTGACTGGAAAACCCCATACCTCACCATGAACTATGTCACCGAAGCCAACACCATTCGCGCTCTGGCGCGGGTGATTGACAATGGTCACCTGCATAAAGGGGCTAAGCCGGTTCACTGGTGTAGTGCCTGCGCGTCGGCGCTGGCAGAAGCGGAAGTAGAATATTATGACCGCACTTCCCCCTCAATCGATGTGCGTTTTGTTGCCAGCGCGCCTGAGGTGGTGGCTGAAAAATTCGGTGCGACCGCTGTGCAGGGGCCGATATCCCTGGTGATCTGGACCACGACCCCCTGGACATTGCCCGCTAACCGGGCCATCTCTCTGCATCCGGATTTTGAGTATCAATTACTGCAATGTGGTAACGAGTATCTGATTTTGGCGGCAGAGCTGGTGCAGAGCGTGATGCAGCGTGCAGGTATCACAGAGTATCAGGTTGTGGGCAGTTGCAAGGGCACCTCCCTGGAGTCCTTACGCTTTAAACATCCTTTTCTCTCTTATGATGTCCCCGTGGTGCTGGGGGAGCATGTCACGCTGGATGCTGGTACCGGCGCAGTGCATACTGCTCCCGCTCATGGCCCGGATGACTTTATCGTAGGACAAAAATACCATCTGGAAGTCTACAACCCGGTAGGGCCGGATGGCTGCTTTATCACTGGTACCGGTGCCGGGCTGGACGGGCTGGAAGTCTTTAAAGCCAATGATAAAGTGGTGGAGATCCTGGCACAGCACGGGGCGTTACTGCACGGAGAAAAACTGCAGCACAGCTACCCCTGCTGTTGGCGCCACAAGACGCCGTTGATCTTCCGCGCCACTTCCCAGTGGTTTATCAGCATGGATCAAAAAGGTCTGCGCCAGCAATCCCTGGCAGAAATTGAGCGCATCGAGCGCGAGGGCCTGGAGCAGGAGGGCTTAAGTGGCTGGATCCCGGCCTGGGGCAGAGCCCGTATTGAGAATATGGTCGCGAACCGTCCCGACTGGTGTATCTCCCGTCAGCGCACCTGGGGAACCCCCATGTCGCTGGTGGTGCATAAAGAGACAGAAGCGCTGCATCCACGGGCCACAGAACTGATGGAAGAGGTGGCAAAACGGGTGGAGCAAGGTGGTATCCAGGCCTGGTGGGATCTGCCGCTGGAAGATCTGCTGGGGGATGAAGCACAGCACTATATGAAAGTGCCGGATACCCTGGATGTGTGGTTTGACTCCGGTTCCACTCACTTTACAGTGGTGAAACAGCGCCCTGAATTTGGCGGCCATCCGGCGGATATGTATCTGGAAGGTTCCGACCAGCATCGCGGCTGGTTTATGTCCTCTCTGATGATCTCCACGGCGATGAATGGCAAGGCCCCTTATCGTCAGGTCCTGACCCATGGCTTTACCGTCGATGGACAGGGACGCAAGATGTCCAAATCCCTCGGCAACACCGTCAGCCCTCAGGATATCATGAACAAACTGGGTGCCGATATTTTGCGTTTGTGGGTGGCTTCCACCGACTATACCGGCGAAATAGCAGGCTCCGATGAAATTTTCAAACGCACGGCCGATGCCTACCGCCGTATTCGCAATACCGCCCGCTTCCTGCTGGCTAACCTGAATGGGTTTGATCCGGCGGGGGACACCGTGGCGCCTGCAGAGATGGTTCTGCTGGATCGCTGGGCCGTGGGTCGTGCCCAGACCCTGCAGCAAGAGATCATCGAAGCCTACCAGCATTATGATTTCCATGTGGTGGTACAGAAGATGATGCAGTTCTGCTCGGTGGAGATGGGCTCATTCTATCTGGATATCATCAAAGATCGGCAATATACGGCCAAAGGGGATAGCGTCGCTCGCCGCAGTTGCCAGACCGCGCTCTATCATATTGCCCAGGCGCTGGTGCGCTGGATGGCACCGATCCTCTCCTTTACCGCCGATGAGATCTGGGGCTATCTGCCCGGAGACAAGGCGCGTTTTGTGTTTACCGAAGAGTGGTATGACGGACTGTTTGGCCTGTCACCCCAGGAGCCGATGAACGATAGCTTCTGGGAGCAGTTGCTCAAAGTGCGCGGCGAAGTCAATAAGGTACTGGAGCAGGCGCGGGCTGAAAAGCGTATCGGTAGCGCGCTGGAAGCCAGTGTGACCCTCTACGCCGAACCCGAGCTGGCGGAAAAGCTGCATGGCTTGCAGGAGGAGCTGCGTTTTGTTCTGCTCACCTCCAAAGCCCAGGTGCAGGCGTTGTCTGCAGCCCCGGACAATGCATTGCAAAGCGAACTGATCTCAGGGCTGCGGATTGCTCTGGAGTCGGCACCCGGTGAGAAGTGTCCACGTTGCTGGCACTACTCCAGCGATTTAAACAGTGACCCACAGCACGCCGGAATCTGTCCCCGTTGTGTCACTAATATTGCCGGTGACGGCGAACAGCGGAAATTTGCCTGATGAGTCAACGCTTACGCAACACAGGATTGTTCTGGTTATGGCTGGCGCTGTTGGTTATTGCTATCGATCTGAGCAGCAAACAGTGGGTTATGGCGCATTTCTGGCTGGGAGAATCGGTGTCTGTGCTGCCATTTTTCAGCTTTACTTATGCCCATAACACCGGGGCGGCGTTCAGTCTGCTGGCGGACAGTTCCGGCTGGCAGCGCTGGTTTTTTGCTGCGGTTGCCGCGCTGGTCACCGGTGTCTTGTTGGTGATGATGTATCGCGGTCAACGGCAGCAGAAACTGAGCAACTGCGCCTATGCCCTGATTATCGGCGGCGCGCTGGGTAATCTGTTTGATCGTATGGTGCATGGGGTGGTGATCGATTTTCTCCATTTTCATCTCGGTGACTGGAGCTTTCCGGTTTTTAATCTGGCAGACACGGCTATCTGCATCGGCGCCGGATTGATTCTGCTGGAAGGGATTATTTTCCCGGCCAGCAAAAAAACTGATACCTAATACATCCCTCTCCCGCGTGCGCGGAGAGGGACAGCGCGAAGCGCAGGGAGAGGGGGAAAAGTTATCTTAATTCTGGAGCCGATTTATGAGCGAACAAGTCACCGCTGACAGCAAGGTTTTACTGCATTTTACTCTCCGTCTGTCAGATGGTACGGTTGCCGAATCCAGCTATCAGGCGGGCAAACCGGCCCTGTTCTGCCTTGGCAACAGCACCTTATCTCCACAACTGGAGCAGCAGTTATTGGGGCTTACTGTGGGTGATAAGCGCAATTTCACTCTGACACCGGAGCAAGCCTTCGGTGTCAGAAATCCGGATCTGGTGCAATATTTCAGCCGTCGTGATTTTGTGCGTACCGGGGTGCCGGAGCCAGGCACCATCATGATGTTTAACCATAACAATGGTGGCGAACTGGCCGGTCTGATCCGCGATGTGGCCTGCGATGCGGTGACGGTGGATTTCAATCATCCACTGGCAGGTGAAGTGGTGACATTTGATATTGAGGTGTTGAAGATAGACTCTTCGACTGACGAGGTGACGTATGCGCATACTTCTGGCTAATCCGCGTGGTTTTTGTGCCGGCGTCGACAGGGCTATCAGTATTGTTGAAAGGGCGCTGGAGCTGTTTGGGGCACCCATCTATGTACGCCATGAAGTGGTTCACAACCGCTATGTGGTGGACAGCCTGCGTGAGCGCGGGGCTATTTTTATCGAAGAACTGGATTCGGTACCTGATGGCACCATCCTGATCTTCTCCGCCCATGGGGTTTCCCAGGCGGTGCGGGCAGAGGCCAGAGGGCGTAACCTGAAAATTTTCGATGCCACTTGTCCGCTGGTGACCAAGGTGCATATGGAAGTGGCCAGAGCCAGCCGCAAAGGTCAGGAGACCATTCTGATCGGCCATGCCGGACATCCTGAAGTGCAGGGGACAATGGGCCAGTATGACAATCCTACTGGGGGCATGTATCTGGTGGAGTCGCCAGAGGATGTGTGGCAGTTGCAAGTAAAAGATCCCAACAATCTGCGCTTTGTAACCCAGACGACCCTGTCAGTGGATGATACCTCGCTGGTGATCGATGCTCTGCGTCAGCGCTTTCCGGCGGTGATTGGCCCGCGTAAAGATGATATCTGCTACGCCACCACCAATCGTCAGGAGGCGGTGCGTTCACTGGCCGCTGAGAGTGATATCGTGCTGGTGGTCGGGTCGAAAAACTCCTCCAACTCCAACCGTCTGGCCGAACTGGCCCAGCGTGGTGGCAAGCCAGCGTATTTGATCGACAATGCAACGGATATCCAGCTTGAGTGGCTACACCAGGTGGAGACTATTGGTGTCACCGCGGGTGCTTCCGCGCCGGACATTTTAGTGCAAGAGGTGATCGCTCGCCTGCAGACGCTGGGAGCCGAAGAGGTGGTTGAATTGCAGGGCCGCCAGGAAAATATTGTCTTCGAAGTGCCCAGAGAGCTACAGATCAAAGAGATCACTACAGAACCCTGAGTTATTTCCCTCATCCATCCTGGTATGGGGGAATTTCATTTCATCCCATCCCTTACGTGGTTAATAGCCCACATCCATTACAAAGGAGTGGGTGGAGGCATCGTTATTAATCAACAGATAGTATCCGCGTTCAGGGATAGGATAATCGGTAATCGCAACCGCATAAGAGGGGCTCGCTTCGTTATAGGGCCCGGCAAAATCCGCAGTACCATAGGCATGGCGCTGATGATTGCCATCGACCGTAAATCCGGCATAGGTATTCAGAATACGGTATGAGATAGCCGTGGCACACGACATCCCCGGCAGAGAGCTTAAGCTATTTTTAAGCGGATTCCATGCGAAAGCCTGGAGTTGCTGACCGTTGGTAGCGCAGCCAACAGCGGTTCCGGTATAATTGATAGCTAATGGCAGCGTATTCTCCATATTATTGTCTGGCAGCGTATGCACCTCATTGTTGTGCCAGACAAAGGCAACCGCTCTGCCATCGGTCAATTTCGCGCTGCCGATCACCCAGGGGGTTTGCTGTCCATAGGGACGGATAACCGCCGTCGTTGTAGATTGATCCCAATCCGGGCGATTCAGATCGATACCTTTATTGCCAGCAAGCTGCCATAAATAAGCATGGGTTTTATCATCTTTGGTACGGATAGTACCTGCAATATCCCCCTGGTCAGAAACAGCTATCGCATCTGAGCAGGTCGCTCCGGCAGGCATAGGTAGGGCAACGGCAAGGGTATCATTCCAGTAGAAAGCCTGATTACAGGTATTATTGGGGGCTGGCGTATTCACCGTAATGTCACGGGTGGCAACACCGACAATTTTGCCATACAGAGGAGAGATTGCAGTAGCAACGGCGCTGCTATACCCCTCCGGGATACCCAAATCGTCTGCATAGATTTGAGTGACATCAGGGGACAGAAACCATCTGACCGCATGGGTCTTGGATGAACCTGGGCTGTCAGAAGCGCCGGTGATCACCATCTGTAATGATTGACTCATTCCCGTTGCCCTTTCTGTGGAACCATCGACCAGGGGTAACAGATCAATCTTTTTGTTAGTTGAGGCGCACACCTGTGTTGCCGCCAGGGATAAAATAAAGCACAGGGAGAGTGAGATCCCACAGTGGGTGAAAGGGTTGTTCATTCAGAGGGCCTCGTAAATAGTCCACAGTTATAAATTGAGATATTTTCAGGTTTCATTGCCAGGAAGGTGCCGGTGCGCTGGCTGAATTTATGCAGTGCGTTGACCACAGAAGTCGGTAAAGCCGGGGGCATTAGTTGTTTAAACCCCCAGATAACACAGGCAATTTGCTGTAACGGACCATCATCAGATTGCCAGGCAATACCACTGACATAGTAGCCGGGATAGTGCAACCAGGTATCGGGATGTCCGTCACGGGTCCAGCCAGCCATAGAGCTGCGTGAACCGTCTTCATACATAAATTGGATTTGCCCCAATGCGGTAGAGTGTCCCCAGTGATCCTCATTCCAGGGTGGCTGAGTGAGAACGGCTAATGCCTTACCTGCAGGCTGATTAAATAGCATGCCCACTTGCTTCTGGGTGTTATGCGCAGGTCCAAGATCGCCTTTACCGCCATCCCACCAGACACTACCTTCATTTTTGCCATCCCACAGCCCTTCCACCCAATGGGTAATGCAGGAAGCGCCATCATTTTGCCAGAAGGTAATATCATGAATAATACTTAGCGGTGTCGAAAAGTTGCGACTCCCCCAGCGGTTACAACCGACCGGATCGGAGAACAATTGCCGACTATCATAAATAATCGCATTTTGCGGATATTTGTAGACATCAAAGAAGGGCAGCATAAAGCGAAAATTATGAACTGCCATGCCCATGCTGCGATCAGAGCGGTTGTAATAGTAGTAAATAAGAGACGTTTTGTTTATATCCCTGCCAGTTGTCATGGTCATTTTCATATTGTTGTGCCTCCTGCAGCACCTGTGCGCGAACCTTGCCATAGGTTTGATCAATATGGTCACAGTAGGTCTGTACCCGTTGTGCCAGGGTACTTTTGTAGAAAGCCAGATCGGCTTCATCAGCAAGACCGGTATAGCCCGGATTTTGTACCGCATCACGCAGCACAGTCAGATGGAGCAGGGCAAAATGCACAAACAGCGGTAACAGGGTGACCTTACGGCTTTCATCACTAAAAATACCATAGGCCGCATCAAACGCCACGTGTGCACTGATCAAAGTAGATTTAACGGTTTCCGGATTGTGAGTTGAAAAAGCGTGACAATAGTCCAGCAACACCAGATTTAAACCGATCAATTTATCTTTGGCCAGTTGGAAATCATTCTCAGCGATTTTTTGGTCTATCATCGCTTCTATCTGTGCGCGTAATGCATCCCATAAATCTTCTGGATGAGTGAGAAAGTCATTTAAAAAAGAAATAATCGTAGCAGCCAGGATTCCTAAAAACGGCCCGACAAAAGGAATCTCGGAGAAACCAACAAGGAAGATTATACTAATAGAGCCAATGATATCATGTTCATAATCATTAACATTCGTTAAGAAAAGAGGGGGATCAGTATATCGTGCTATCATATGTAGGTACTTAAGCTCATAACACATTGATGTACCTTTAATTCATTACAGGGTAAATACTAAGACCTAACGATAGCAACATACTTTTCTGATCTCGCCTGGGATGAGCTCGTTGACCATGAGTCGCAAAA
>JBOFSC010000103.1:0-1763 GCA_051651345.1 Enterobacteriaceae bacterium | reverse complement strand
ATGCATTGAGTGACTATTTGCGTCAGCATCAGGTGACAACGAGTAGCTTTCCCACCCGCATGGGAGAATTGTTGATGGATCATTTGCCAGATTCTTTCCGTTGTCTGGTGGTAGGGGGAGAGGAACTGAAAAAAACCTTTGCCGATAACCGGGTCAGACTGGGTAATATCTGTGGGCCCAGTGAATGTACTGTCGCGATTTCCGCCACCTGCATAGAAGCCAACAGCCAGAACATCACCATTGGCAAACCGGTTTATAATACGCGCAGTTATGTGCTGGATGAGCATATGCAGCCGGTGCCCATCGGTGTGGCGGGTGAGTGGCATGTATCAGGTTATGCCCTGACCTCCGGTTATCTCTATCGGCCTGAACTCAATAAACAGCGCTTTGGGGTCAATCCTTTTATCTGTGAAGATGATCCGGAAGCGCAGTATCATCGCACGCTCTATAAAGTCGGTGATATTGTCAGTTGGACGGAAGAGGGGAATCTGAAGTTTCAGGGCCGGAAAGATTTCCAGGCTAAGATTCGGGGCTTCCGGGTTGAGCTGGGTGAGATTGAATTTCATTTAAGTCACCATCCGCAGATTAGTGGTGTGTTGGTGCAAGCGCTGGAGGATAGCTGCAGCAAATATCTGTGTGCCTGGTATGAGTCCGGCACGGAGATAGAGCAAAGTGAGCTGAAAGCGTACCTGAGTACCTGGCTGGCGGACTATATGATCCCGGAGCTCTTTATCTGGCTGCCGCAGATGCCCATGAACACCAATGGCAAGATAGACCGGCGCGCGCTGCCCAAGCCTGATCGCGGCACTCTGGCAAATCACTATGTGGCACCGGTGACGCAGCAGGAGCAGCAACTGTGTCAGGAGTTTGCCCGGGTGCTGGAGCTGGAGCGTGTCGGATTAACCGATGACTTCTTCTCTCTGGGGGGCAACTCTCTCAAAGCCATTCGCCTGGTGGCGACGCTGCAGCAAAATTTCCGTATCACGGTTGCCGATCTGTTTACCTGGCGTACGCCGCAAGCCATCGCCGCCAATGTGGCCTGGATGTGTGATAACCGTCAGCAACAACTGGAGCGGATCAAAGCCCACTATCAACAGAAGGCGCAGATGACCGCCCGTGAGGAGAGCCACGCAACTGGAGAATCAACCCCAGCGCTGCTGAGGCGTATTCCGGACTCGGCGCTACAACCACGGCCATTGCAAACCGTGCTGCTGACGGGAGCGACCGGCTATCTGGGTTGCCATCTGTTAGAGCAGTTACTGAAGCAGACTTCCAGCCGACTCTGTTTGCTGATTCGCGGCAAAGATGCGCAGCAAGCCTGGCAGCGTCTCGACCAGCGTTTTCAGCGCTATTTCGACCAGAGCCTGCAGCAGTGGGAATCGCGCCTGGAGGTACTGGCGGCGGATATTGAGCAGCGCCATCTGGGGCTGGATCCCGTGTGCTATCAGCGCCTGCTACAGGAGGTAAACAGCGTTCTGCACTGCGCGGCCCTGGTGAAACACTATGGTGACTATGAGCAATTTTATAGCGCCAATGTGCAGGCAACGGCCCATCTGCTGGAGTTTGCCCGCGAGGCTAAGTCGTGCGATCTGCACTACATCTCCACGGTTTCTGTGTTGTGCGAGGGCTATGTACCCGGCGAGCGTGAGTGGACTTTTGATGATGGTTGCGATGGCAGTCAACTGGCCGGACGGGAAAATTATTACGCCAGCAGTAAATATGAGGGCGAGCGCCTCTGTCTTAAGTATCGTGACCTGGGGGTT
>JBOFSC010000102.1:0-1597 GCA_051651345.1 Enterobacteriaceae bacterium | reverse complement strand
AAATCCTCATGATCCGGTGCTAACCTCACCTCCGGCGGTACTACCTGCACCTATTGATCCCCCCGCTGAGGGAGAGCAAGCTCCTCCACCAGAACAGCAAAATCCACCGATGGAGACCCTGACCCCACCAGTAGTTTCTCATTTGAATCAGCAGATAGATATTCTGATGGTGGATGATCAGGTTGCAGGCAATCAATATCTCACCACTACACACGCCTCCGGCAGCACGATTGCGGGGGCTGAGCCGATGCGACTCTATGGCAGCCGATACGAGGCGGGGCGCAGTCGTCGTCCGGTTATTCTCTATTCAGGTAACAGGCAACAGGAGCCTGTGGAGATTCTCCATGCGGAACCCGACAGTGCTTTCCGTGCTGTTGCGAATAAGCAGGGGCAACCGCAAGAGGTTAACTTCAGTGCGCTGCCCCAGACCGTGTCCTGGGATAATCTGCTTTTCAGTGACTCGGCGTTGGCGCAATTAACCAGCCTCTCCCCCGGAGGCAATATCACCTTTTCTCTGCATAAAAAATTATCTAATCAGCAGGAGATCAGGGTCAGTACCCAGGTGACCCAACAGGGTAAAATCACTTTACAGCGTCCCGACGGGGGTGTAGCTCGTTGCCATAGTGAAGTGGTAGAGGGCCTTAACGGGACAAGCTGTCATATACGCAAGATCACGGCAGAGCTTCCGGAGGGTAACACGGGTGATATCCTGTTTGTGTTGCGCAGCCGTATCGATCGCCCCGGTGTGCATTATCGGATCGGCCAACAATGGATGCCTTCAGGGACTCCTGTTTCCGTAGCAGAGTTTCGTCAGGCCAGCTTCCTGGAACTGTTTGTGCCTGATGCACAACCCAACGTTCATCGTACTGATAATTTTGCCAAACTCGGCAATCTGCTGGAAGCGGGTTTCTATTCTGCCTCGCGCCACACTCAGGGAGATCGTTTCGGTATTGCTTTAGGGGGGAGTAGTCTGCCTGCAGGAGAAAGCAACCATCAACTATCCCGCCTGGAATATCTGGTGATTCATGACCAGGTGCGGGGAGAGCACTATATTACGACCCTTAACAGCAACCGACTCAAAAAAGGCTTACGCACAGCACTGTATGGGGTTTTTAATCCCCGTGGTGGTGAGAAGCAGGCCGCCTGGCATATCAGCCGGGAGAACGCGCCGCTCCCCAGTGCAGAGGCACAAATTGTGCCGACAGAAGATTTCGTGGCCTCTTCAGCGGATGAGGGTATCACGCTCAGTGAAAGGGGATGGCGCACGCTGATCAATATGGCCCCCGGTGACTCGAGACAGTGGCGTTATGAAAGTCATTCAGCGGCGGGTAATCTGGTGCTGATGAACCATCTGGTCAAGGGGGGCCAACTGACCCTGAGCCGTCCCGGCCGAGTCTCCTGCCGCGATGGTGAGGTGGAAGGGCGTCAGGGAAAAATCTGTCTGCTGCGGGAATTAAGCTGGCAGGGCTCAGCCAATCTGAGCAGCAATTTACGCTTTAAACTGAGTACCTCTCTGAATGCGGTTGATGCCCGTTATCGTGTAGAGGGGGAGTGGGTTCGCCTCGGTGATTCTGTGCCGATAAGCGATCTGGCGAAC
>JBOFSC010000101.1:0-7674 GCA_051651345.1 Enterobacteriaceae bacterium | reverse complement strand
AGGGAGGAGATATGCACCAGGCCATCCTGATGGACGCCGATATCCACAAAGGCACCGAAGTTGGTCACATTGGTCACAGAGCCTTCCAGAATCAGACCTGGCTGGAGATCATCAATAGTGTCCACGCCTTCAGTAAAGGTGGCGGTTTTAAACTCCGGGCGCGGGTCACGGCCGGGTTTTTCCAGCTCACGAATAATATCGCTGATCGTGGGCACGCCGAACTGCTGATCGACAAACTCACCGGGCTTAAGCTCCCGTAATATCGGGGTATTGCCCATCAGCGTCTGCAGGGTTAAGCGGGTGGCGGACAGGATGCGTTCTACGACCGGATAGGATTCCGGGTGCACACTGGAGGCATCCAGCGGGTTTTTGCCACTGTTAATGCGCAGAAAGCCCGCGCACTGCTCAAAGGCTTTAGGGCCTAAGCGACTCACTTTAAGCAGTTGGCTGCGATCGCTAAATTGTCCGTTCTCATTGCGCCAGTTGACGATATTTTGCGCGATTACCCGGGATAAGCCGGCAACCCGGGTCAGCAAGGCCACTGAAGCGGTGTTGAGGTCGACCCCGACCGCATTCACACAATCCTCGACCACGGCATCCAGTTTTTTCGCCAGCAGAGACTGGCTGACATCGTGCTGGTATTGACCGACACCGATGGATTTGGGATCGATTTTAACCAACTCTGCCAGCGGGTCCTGCAAGCGGCGGGCGATAGAAACCGCACCACGCAGGGAAACATCCAGATCGGGAAACTCATTGGCCGCCAGTTCAGAGGCGGAGTACACCGAGGCGCCCGCTTCACTGACGATCACCTTCTGGGCGCGGATTTCAGGAAAACGGCGCTGTAAGTCGAGATAAAAACGCTCGGTTTCCCTGGAGGCGGTACCGTTACCGATAGCCACCAGATCCACATGGTGTTTCAGGCACAGGGCGGCCACTTTGGCTGCGGCCTGCTGCGACTGACCTGTATGAGGATAAATCGTATCCGTCGCCACCAGTTTACCGGTGGCATCCACCACTGCCACCTTCACGCCGGTACGCAAACCGGGATCCAGCCCCATGGTGACGCGCATACCCGCAGGCGCGGCCATCAGCAGGTCGTGCAGATTGAGGGCGAACACCTTAATCGCCTCCTCTTCCGCCCGCTCCCTTAAGGTGGTCATCAGTTCAGTTTCCATATGCAACAGAACCTTAATGCGCCAGGTCCAGCTGACAACGCCTTTACGCCAGCTATCCGCTGGGGCATTGCCGAGGCGCAATTGCAGATGCTGAATAATAATCTGCTCGCCATAACTCTCTTTGGGTGGCTCCTCAAACTGCGGATCAGGATTGAGGGAGAGGGTAAGAATGCCTTCGTTGCGACCCCGGAACATCGCCAGGGCACGGTGTGAAGGCACCTGGGCCAGCGGCTCCTGATGGGCGAAATAGTCCAGGAATTTGGCTCCTTCCTGCTCTTTATCAGGGGCGACGCGCGCCACCAGGTGGGCATTCTTCCACAGATAGTCACGAATTTTCGCCAGCAAAGCGGCATCTTCGGCAAAGCGCTCCATCAGGATATAACGGGCCCCATCCAGCGCCGCTTTGGTATCTGCCACCCCTTTGTCGCTGTCGATATAACTCTGTGCCAGGGCCTCCGGCTCATGTTGCGGCTCCTGCCACAGGGTATCAGCCAGTGGCATCAATCCTGCTTCAATGGCAATCTGGCCTCGGGTACGGCGTTTAGGCTTATAGGGCAGATAGAGATCTTCCAGTTCAGCCTTACTGAGGGTGCTGTTAATCTGCCCGGCCAGAGCATCGGTCAATTTGCCTTGCTCGGCAATGGAGTTGAGAATGGTCTGACGTCTCTCTTCCAGTTCGCGCAGATAGCCTAAACGGCTCTCCAGTTGTCGCAGTTGGGTATCGTCCAACCCACTGGTGACCTCTTTACGGTAACGGGCAATAAAAGGTACGGTATTGCCTTCATCAAGAAGCGTGATAGCTGCGACAATCTGTTCATGACGAACCTGGAGTTCACTGGCAATAATTTGACTTAATTGGCTATGCATAATGTGCTTGATAGAGTGTATGGAACATTCAGGGGGCCTATTCTATACAGATTGTGGAGCAAAATGACCAGTAAAGCGTATTTTTTCTGGAAAAGTAGATAGTAACCCGTTGTAATAGCGCGTGAGTTTATTGAAGGGTGGATGAGGATGGGCAAAAGCAATTACATTACCCGCGAAGGATGGCGACATCTGGATGAGGAGTTGAAATATCTGTGGCGTGAGGAGCGGCCTCGTGTGACTCAGGCCGTATCCGAGGCTGCAGCCCAGGGGGATCGTTCTGAGAACGCAGAATATATCTATGGAAAGAAGCGATTGCGCGAAATTGATCGCCGTATTCGTTTTCTCACCAAAAGGCTGGAAGTGCTGAAAATTGTCGATCCTTCGCCACAGCAGGAGGGAAAAGTATTTTTTGGCGCATGGGTGCAGGTTATAGACGATAATGATCAAAGAAGAATCTTTCGTTTAGTGGGGCCGGACGAGTTTGACCCCGCCAGACAGTGGATCTCCGTAGATTCCCCTGTGGCACGGGCTTTGCTGGGTAAACGGGTGGACGATGAGGTTTATGTCAAGACCCCGGGTGGGGATGTGAGTTATGCAATTATAGCGATCAGTTATCAGCCTTTTGATGATATTTATTAATATATATGCAACAATTATCATTGATAATAATTTTTGTCCGAATATAAATGCACCTGTTTTTGGACACTTCTGTGCAACTAGATAGGCTCTCTGGAGAGTAGAAATGCAAGAAAACTATAAAATTCTGGTGGTTGATGATGATATGCGCTTACGGGCTCTGCTGGAACGCTATCTGACAGAACAGGGTTTTCAGGTGCGCAGCGTTGCCAATGCAGAGCAGATGGATCGTCTGCTGACGCGAGAGTCTTTCCATCTGATGGTGCTGGATCTGATGTTGCCGGGAGAAGATGGCCTCTCTATCTGTCGTCGTCTGCGTAGCCAGAGCAATCCGATGCCGATTATCATGGTCACCGCCAAGGGTGAAGAGGTGGATCGCATCGTCGGTCTGGAAATTGGTGCGGATGATTATGTTGCCAAACCCTTTAACCCGAGAGAATTGCTGGCCCGTATCCGCGCGGTACTGCGCAGACAGGCGAATGAGTTACCCGGCGCACCCTCTCAGGAGGAGGCGATCATTCGTTTTGGTAAGTTCAGGCTGAATCTGGGCACGAGGGAGATGTTCTGTAATGAAGACCCTATGCCTTTGACCAGCGGTGAATTTGCGGTACTGAAAGCCCTGGTTAGCCATCCCCGCGAGCCCCTGTCACGGGATAAATTGATGAATCTGGCCCGCGGACGTGAATACAGCGCCATGGAACGCTCCATCGATGTCCAGATTTCCCGTTTGCGACGCATGGTTGAAGAGGATCCGGCCCATCCGCGCTATATTCAAACGGTATGGGGGTTGGGATATGTCTTTGTGCCTGATGGCAATAAAGCATGAGTAAAAGCTGGCGCTTGACACCACGTAGTTCATTTACGCATACCCTGCTATTAATTCTTACGCTATTGTTTGTCAGCCTGTTTACCACCTACTTCGTCGTCCTGAATTTTGCCATTCTGCCCAGTTTACAACAGATTAATAAACTGGTGGCCTATGAAGTGCGCATGCTGACGACAGATAAACTGCAATTAGAAGATGGCTCGGTATTGACTATTGATGCTGCCTTTCGCACCGAACTTAATCGCGAACTGGGTATCTCCCTGTACAACGAACAGGACGCTGAAGACCGGGGACTGAACTGGGCTCAACGCTATGAATATCTTAGTGAGCAAATGAGCCGTTATTTAGGGGCTGACACGGATATGCGGGTGGAGGTTGGTAGGGGGTCTCCGGTTATCTGGTTGCAAAGCGCTCTTATGCCGGATATCTGGGTGCGTATTCCGCTCACCGAGATTCAGCAGGACTATTTCACCCCCCTGTTCCGTTATACCCTGATTCTTATTTTGCTGGTGATTGGCGGCGCCTGGCTGTTTATTCGTATGCAGAATCGGCCGCTGGTGGATCTGGAAAATGCGGCGATTCAGGTAGGTAAAGGTCAAATGCCGCCACCGCTACGGGAATATGGTGCCTCTGAAGTACGCTCAGTGACCCGTGCATTTAACCAGATGGCGGCAGGGGTGCAAAAACTGGCTGAGGACCGCACGTTGCTGATGGCGGGTATCAGTCATGACCTGCGTACGCCGCTGACCCGTATCCGTCTGGCAACGGAGATGATGAGTAAGGATGAGCTCGGTCTTGTGGACTCGGTGAATAAAGATATTGAAGAGTGCGATGATATCATTGAGCAGTTTATTGACTATCTGCGCACGGGGCAGGAGATGATCGAAAAGGAGCCCTGTGAGCTGAATACGATTTTGTCGGAGGTTGCTGCTGCGGTCAGAGGTGATGGGCTGCGCATAGAGATGCAACTTTGTCCCCAACCACTATGGATTAATGCGCATCCTCTCTCGGTCAAGCGCGCGGTCACCAATATGATCACCAATGCCCAGCGCTATGGTCATGGCTGGATTTGTGTTAGCAGTGGTCTGGAGCGTAACCAGTGCTGGTGCCAGGTGGAAGATGACGGACCGGGTATTGAACAAGAAGCCATAGAGCATCTGTTTCAACCTTTTGTACGCGGCGACAGTGCACGGACTACCCGTGGTACCGGCCTTGGGCTGGCTATTATCCAGCGGATTGTTGATGCCCATAAAGGCATACTGGAGATGGGGGTCAGTGAACGGGGAGGTTTGCGGATTCGGATGGGGTTGCCCTGTGCTGATATGACAGAGGTTTTAGCTCCCCCCCCTTGCCAGGGGAGGGAGTAAAAAACATCAGATTCTTAATCAATTACCCATCAAACCGCTGGCATCAAAACCTCTTCCTGCTCTGTCAGAGCGGGCCCGGCAGCCACCAGGGCGCGACCTGTTTCGGTGTCCGTGTATTTGGCAAAGTTATCAATAAAGCGTTGTGCCAAATCCTGGGCTTTTTCGTGCCACTCATCACTACTGGCATAGCTGTTGCGCGGATCCAGAATCTCCGCATTCACGCCAGGCAGCGCCAGAGGAATTGAGAGATTAAACACCGGCAATACCTGCTGTTCTGCCTCATCGATTTCATCGTTGAGGATAGCATCGATAATGCGCCGGGTATCCTTGATAGAGATGCGCTTACCGGTGCCATTCCAGCCGGTATTCACCAGATAAGCTTCGGCTCCGGCAGCCTCCATCCTTTTCAGTAATACTTCTGCATACTGGGTGGGATGCAGCGCCAGGAAGGCGGCACCAAAACAGGCGGAGAACGTGGGCGTTGGCGTGGTGATCCCGCGCTCAGTACCGGCAAGTTTGGCGGTAAAGCCGGACAGGAAGTGATACTGCGCCTGAGTACCGGTCAATTTGGCTACGGGAGGTAAAACCCCAAAAGCATCGGCAGTCAGAAATATCACCTTACTGGCATGCCCGGCCCTGGAGATGGGTTTGACAATATTGTCGATATGGTAGATCGGATAAGAGACGCGGGTATTTTCTGTTTTGCTGGCATCATGGTAATCAATGATGCCATCGGCGTTCACCACCACGTTTTCCAGCAGGGCATCGCGCCTGATAGCGTTAAAGATATCCGGCTCTGCCTCTTGTGACAGATTGATGGTTTTGGCATAGCAACCGCCTTCAAAATTGAAGACCCCGTCGTCGTCCCAGCCATGCTCATCATCACCGATCAGTTTACGTTTGGGATCGGTGGAAAGGGTCGTTTTGCCGGTACCGGACAGACCGAAAAAGAGCGCGACATCACCCTGTTCGCCGACGTTGGCGGAGCAGTGCATGGAAGCGATACCTTTCAGGGGCAGGTAGTAATTCATGACAGAGAACAGCCCCTTCTTCATCTCACCACCATACCAGGTGCCACCAATCAGTTGGATACACTCGGTCATATTAAAGGCGACGAAATTTTCAGAGTTCAGGCCATGCTCCTGCCAGTCCGAATTGGTCGATTTAGCCCCGTTCATTACGATAAAATCGGGTTTGAAATCAGCCAGTTCTTCTGCTGTTGGCCGGATAAACATATTGGTGACGAAATGTGCCTGCCAGGCTACCTCGGTGATAAAACGCACTGCCAGCCTGGTGTCGCGGTTGGCACCACAAAAGGCATCCACAATAAACAGACGCTTATTGGACAGCCCGCTGGTCACGAGGTTTTTTAAGTCATCCCAGACTTCCTGAGTCATGGGCTTATTGTCGTTTTTACCGTTACCCTGGTCAGCCCACCACAGGGTATCCCGGGTCACATCATCACGGACAAAATATTTATCGGCAGGTGAACGCCCGGTAAATTCTCCGGTGTCCACAGCAACAGCTCCTGAGGAGGTCAGGGTGCCACGTTCATACCCTTGCAGGTTAGGGTTAAGTTCTTCCTGGTAAAGCAAATCATAACCAGGATTATAAACAATCTCAGTAACATTCCGGATTCCATAGCGGGACAACACTTCCGGAGTCACACTTTGTAATGACATACATGGCTCCCCATTGTAACTTATACCCCTGACCTGCAGCCATCTCTGCAATTTCGTTGGGTACGGATGTGATTATTTAATCAATTGTATGGTTTCAGCTCACATTAACTGAGAGAAGAGTTAAAAAATATTAAAATATTCTCTCAAGTTTGAGTTATTCGATCTACCGCACGCCTGCAGAGATGAAAACAACTATTATTTCACATTTCCCGCAGAAATCGCAACATATTATTAACTGTTTGGGGAATCTTCCTGATAGAGACGAATGATATCTTGCGCAGTGAACAAATAGTGAGTGCCACAATAGTCACACTGCATATCAATTTTTCCCTCCTGCTGCAGGATCTGCTCCACCTCCTGTCTCTCTATGGAGAGCAGGGCTTGTGAGGTGCGTTCCCGGGAGCAGTGACAACGAAAGCTTACTGGCTGGCTGCCCAGCAGGGTGACCTCCTCCTGATGGTACAGACGATACAGGAGCTGGTTGCTGGTCAGGGTAAACAGCTCCTGGTCTGTCAGGGTTTCCGTCAGCACGCTCAGATGCTCAAAGTGTTCCAGACGGGCCTCTGCCACGGGCAAGACCTGTAGTAACATGCCGCCAGCCTGCCATTGTGTCTGCTGGTGGCTGCAGTGAATAAAAAGACGGGTAGGCAGTTGCTCGGATTGCAGGAAATAGTTCTCCAGCAGTTGGGCGATGGTATCCCCCTCAAGCGGGACAATGCCCTGATAACGCTCTCCCTCTGAGGGGGTCAGGGTGATGACCAGAACGCCGTTACCTATCATCTCTTTCAGGGTCGCCTGCTCAGAGATCTCCCCTTTCACCCGCGCAACGCCGCGCATTTCCTGATGATGATTACCGTTGATCACCGCCAGAGAGAGAGGTCCATCGCCCTGTAGTTGCATGGCGATATGCCCACTGAATTTTAGGGTGGCGGTCAGCAGGCTGGTGGCGACTAACATCTCTGCCAGCAAACGCTCCACCGGCAGAGGGTAGTGGTGATTGGCGAGAATCGGCTGCAGTGTCTCGCTGACAGTGACCAGTTCACCCCGCACCGAATGATGGTTGAACAGATAACGATGTAATTGATCATGAATAGACATACGACTTTCCTGTGTAAAGA
>JBOFSC010000100.1:0-7164 GCA_051651345.1 Enterobacteriaceae bacterium | reverse complement strand
TAGTATTTACCCTGTAATGAATTAAAGGTACATCAATGTGTTATGAGCTTAAGTACCTACATATGAGCGCCTGATAATGATCCGCCAGATCGCAGATCGCCGATAAGTTGGCAATCACGCCATCCATGGAAAAGACCCCATCGGTGGCGATCATAATATGGCGAGCCCCTTCGGCCCGGGCCTGCTGCAGAGCGTGTTCCAGCTCCTGCAGATTATTGTTGCTGTATCGATAGCGTTTGGCTTTACACAGGCGGATACCGTCGATAATAGAGGCGTGATTCAGGGCATCGGAGATCACGGCATCCTCTTCTGACAGCAGCGTTTCAAACAATCCCCCATTGGCGTCGTAGCAGGAGGAGTAAAGAATAGCGTCTTCCATGCCTAAAAACTCGGCCAGCTGGTTTTCAAGTTGTTTATGAATATCCTGAGTACCGCAGATAAAGCGTACGGAGGCCATACCAAAGCCATGGCTATCCAGCCCCTCTTTGGCGGCGGCAATCAGTTCGGGATGATTTGCCAGCCCCAGATAGTTATTGGCACATAGGTTGAGCACCTGGCTGCCATCCGCGATCACCAGATCGGTCTGCTGCGGTGAGACGATAATCCGTTCTTCTTTATAGAGACCTTCGGCACGTGCTGTGGCCAGTTGTTGGGTGATCTGTTGATAGTAGTTGGAATCAGGCATTAAGGTATCCTCATGACGAAGTTGAGAGTCACAAATCCCTTTGCCGGATGAGCATGCTGTTTTCATGTTGTGTCAAAGTGCTATCATATACGACTTGACCCTGTGAGGGCAGAGTGCTCCTCTATAAATTAGTGTGGTGGAACCCATGATTATTGTCACTGGTGGTGCCGGATTTATTGGCAGCAATATCGTAAATGCACTGAATCAATCAGGTTATCGGGATATCCTGGTGGTGGATAACCTGAAAAATGGTACCAAATTCACCAATCTGGTAGATCTGGAGATAGCTGATTACATTGATAAAGAAGAGTTTCTGGCCTCGATTCTGGCCGGTGATGACTACGGTGATATTGAGGCGGTATTCCATCAGGGGGCTTGCTCCTCCACCACGGAGTGGGATGGCCGTTATATGATGGATAATAACTATCAATATTCCAAAGAGCTGCTGCACTACTGTCTGGAGCGGAGCATTCCTTTTCTCTATGCCTCTTCTGCTGCGGTGTATGGTGGCCGCAGTGACCATTTTATCGAACAGCGGCAATATGAGAAACCACTCAATGTTTATGGTTATTCAAAACTGCTGTTCGATCACTATGTCCGCCAGCTGCTGCCTGAAGTGGGATCTCAGGTGTGTGGTTTTCGCTATTTCAATGTTTACGGGCCGAGAGAAGCGCATAAGGGCAGTATGGCCAGCGTGGCGTTTCATTTAAATGAGCAGATAAAACGCGGCGAAAATCCCAAATTGTTTGCCGGTAGCGAGCATTTTCAGCGCGATTTTATCTCGGTGGATGATGTCACCTCGGTTAATCTGTGGTTCTGGCAGCAGGGTGTTTCCGGTATTTTCAACTGTGGTACCGGGCGGGCGGAGTCCTTTGAGGAAGTCGCCAAAGCGGTTATTGCCCATCACCAGAAGGGACAGATTGAAACTATTCCTTTTCCGGAGCATTTGCAGGGGCGTTATCAGAGCTATACACAGGCAGATTTAACGCTGTTGCAGGGCGCGGGTTATCACAAACCCTTTAAATCGGTAGCACAGGGTGTGGCTGATTATATGACCTGGCTGAACTCATAATTAGCGGCACGATGAAAATTCTGGTTATCGCGCCCTCCTGGGTTGGCGATATGATGATGTCGCACAGCCTGTATCGTACTTTGCAGGCGATACATCCTGCTGCGCAGATTGATGTGATGGCACCGGCCTGGTGTCGTCCGCTGCTGCAACGGATGCCTGAGGTGAGCGCTGCGCTGGAGATGCCCCTGGGACATGGCAGGCTGGCGCTGGGGGTGAGGCGCCAGACCGGTGTGGCGCTGCGCAATCACCATTACCAACAGGCTTTGATTCTGCCAAACTCCTTTAAATCCGCCCTGATCCCTTGGTTTGCCAGAATTCCCCTGCGTACAGGTTGGCGCGGAGAGATGCGTTATGGCTTGCTCAATGATCTGCGTGTGTTGGATAAAGAAGCCTTTCCGCGCATGGTTGAGCGCTATGTGGCTCTGGCTTATGGCAGGGATCAGTCTGGTAGTGCCAGTCAGTTACCGCCCTTATTGTGTCCGCAGTTGCAGGTAGCCGCTCAGGAGATCACTGAGACGGCGACACAGTTTCATCTGGATCTGCAGCGTCCGCTGACGGGCTTTTGCCCCGGCGCTGAGTTTGGTCCGGCCAAACGCTGGCCTCATTACCACTATGCCGCGCTGGCACAGGAACTGATCGATCAGGGACAGCAGGTT
This sequence comes from Enterobacteriaceae bacterium, assembly GCA_051651345.1. GTDB lineage: Bacteria > Pseudomonadota > Gammaproteobacteria > Enterobacterales > JBOFSC01 > JBOFSC01. The sequence goes on along the minus strand of JBOFSC010000100.1, from coordinate 4,751 downwards.
GCACTTTTTGGATCGCACAATGATCGCATGGCAGGCGAAAGTATCTGTCAACTGCTGTCACCTGCAGCGCGCCACCACTGCCGCAATCTGGCGGGAGACACAACCCTGGATCAGGCGGTGGTCCTGCTGGCGGGGTGCCAGGCGGTAGTCAGTAATGATTCTGGCTTAATGCATATTGCAGCGGCATTGCAGCGTCCGCTGGTGGCCCTGTACGGCCCCAGCAGCCCGGATTTTACCCCCCCTCTGACAGACAAAGTGACCGTGATTCGTTTGATCTCCGGCTATCACAAAGTGCGGCGGGGAAGGGGACAGGAGGGATATCATCAGAGCCTGATGGATATTCAGCCTCATCAGGTGGCGTCTGCGCTGGCGCAATTGCTGGCGGAGGGCACAATATAGTGCGCATTCTTCTGGTAAAAACCTCCTCTATGGGGGATGTGTTACATGGGCTACCGGCACTGACGGATGCGATGCAGGCTATTCCCGGACTGAGTTGTGACTGGGTGGTGGAGGAGGCATTTGCACAGATCCCCTCCTGGCATCCGGCGGTTGAGCGGGTAATCCCCGTGGCGATTCGCCGCTGGCGTAAGCAGTGGTTTTCTGCCCAAAGTCGCCAGGAACGGCATCAGTTTGTGCAACAACTGCAACAACAACACTATGATGCCATTATCGATGCTCAGGGGTTGTTGAAAAGTGCCGCTCTGATTACCCGTCTGGCCCGGGGCGAGAAACATGGTCTCGACTGGCGCAGTGCCAGGGAGCCATTGGCGAGCCTTTTCTATGGTCATCGTCATTTTGTGGCGAAAAATCAACATGCTGTTGAGCGTATTCGTCAGTTGTTCGCGTTAAGTCTTAACTATCCATTGCCAGTCAGCCACGGGGAGTACCATATCGCCGGAGGATTACAGACACCGGCTTTCGCGCCTTCGCAGAACTATCTGATGTTTCTGCATGCGACAGCGCGTAGTGAAAAACTGTGGCCGGAGAGTGCCTGGCGGCAGCTAATTGCACAGCTGAGCCCGTATGATGTGGAAATTCGTTTACCCTGGGGCTCTGATGAAGAAAAACAGCGGGCAGAACGGCTGGCGCAGGGATTTACATTTGTGCGGGTGTTACCTAAGCTCTCCCTGCGGGAACTGGCAGGGATGTTATCAGGAGCCATAGCGGTGGTCTCTGTTGATACAGGTTTAAGCCATCTGGCTGCGGCATTAAGTCGTCCTAATATCACCCTGTATGGGCCTACTGATCCGGGATTGATTGGGGGGTATGGGGAGAATCAGCAAGTGGTGACCGGAGAGGGGGCGATGGATACAATCACGGCAGAGATGGTGACACAGAAAGTAGTCGCTCTGTTAAACAGGGTGCCATCTTAATCGGTGGCGGTTGATAAAAATCATACAATGAGTTGAAAAAACCATGTCATTGAGTAGTAAATCAGGCCTGTCGACACTTTTCCAGGCAGGTAAATTACAGGCAGTGATCCTGTGTACTATTTTTCTCTTTTTCGCCACAGTAATGACCGTCAAGGGTTGTGCCAATATTTTCCTGGCGTTGCTGTTATTGCTGTGTATTCCTTTGATAAAGAGAGGTAATCGCTGGCAATGGGGTGTTTTTTTGGCATTAGCCTTACCTTTTACTCTCTATTTATTGCAATATGTATTCGGCTTCTCGCCTAAAATTAATGGGCTGGATGCCCCCTCCCGTTTTGTATTGGCAGGTATCACCCTGTTTGCCTTGATCCAACTGGACAGAAAAAAATTAAGTTATGCCTGCTATGGGGCTATTTTGGGGGCTCTTGGTGTGGGGGTGTGGGGTTATCTGTCAACACAGTTTCCCGCCTTTTATTGGATGGACGGGAGTCGGGGGACCAATAGTTTTAGCAATCCCATCGCCTTTGGTACTATCTCTCTCTTTTTGGGTTTTATCAGCCTGATATTGCCTGTACCTAAAGCGTGTCAGAATAAAAAATTAAGCTTGTTTATCATATTCATAAAAGTGAGTGCCTTCTTTGCGGGTATTGCCGCTGGCTACGCTTCAGGCTCCAGAGTGTCAGTGTTGATATTTATTCCTTTGTTATTTATTGCCCTTATCGGCGCGACAAAATTCAATCTCAAAAAAGCGCTGCTGGGATGTCTCCTGGCAGCGCTGGCAGCCACCGCCTTTATTGAAAGCCATGATAACCAACTGCGAACCCGGATTCATGAAGGATTTGCTGAAGTCATGACGACAACACCTGATCCGAATTCCTCCATGGGTCGTCGTCTGGTGATGTGGCAGATTGCGTTGGGTATTATCAAGGAACACCCAGTGATGGGTATAGGGAAAGGCAACCTGAATGCGGTTATGGCTAAGCAAAATTATATGGAGAGCCAATACGGCGAACCGATTTATTTCTCTCATCCCCATAATGAAATTCTTACAATGACGGTGGATGTGGGTGTCTTTGGTTTGCTGTCCGGTATTTTGTTGTATCTGGTGCCGGGGGTTCTGTTTATTTCTCGCCTGAGAGATGAGGATCGTTACGTTCGCTTTGCGGCAACGGCGGGGAGTATGGTGGTGGTCGGGTTTTTCCTGGCTGGCCAGATGGACAGCTATTTTTGGATAGTCTCACAAACCGCATTCTATGGTGTTTGTATTGCCCTGTTTGCTGCGATGCTGCTCAGTAAAACAGAGCATCAGCCGAATCCGGCTGGCAGGTAAGGATTATTCGCCATGCTAACCACAAAACAGCCTGCGATTTTGATTGTGCGTCTGCGTTTTCATGGCGATATGCTGCTGACGACTCCGCTCCTCAGTGCGCTTAAACAGCATTACCCTGAGGCACAGATAGACTATCTGCTGTACCGTGATACTGCGCCGCTTCTGTCAGAGCACCCGTTAGTGCGGCATATTTATAGCCTCACGCGTAAGCCGAAAAGTTTGCTGCTGCAGATCAGAGAGTTCTGCAGGTTATGGCAAGTGATACGTCGCAATCGCTATGATCTGGTGCTGAATCTGAGCGAGCAGTGGCCAGTGGCTTTGTTAATCAAATTATCAGGGGCTAAAAGCATTGGTTTTCGCAAAGAGCGCGGTAATACCTGGTGCTGGAATCACTGCTTTACAAAGCTTGTGGCAGGCAGCCCGACCCATGCGGTAGAACGCAATCTCTCCATTCTGCAGCCACTACAGATTGTGGCACAGAAGCCAGAGCTGTCTCTTTATTATCAGGACAGACACTGGGATGCGGTGCGCAGCCGAATTTCTGCGCAGGTATTACGTAAGCCTTATGTGGTGATTCAACCCACGGCACGGCAATATTTTAAATGCTGGGATGATGAGAAATTTGCTCAGGTAATAGATCATCTGATGCAGCGGGGTTTTTCTGTATTATTGACCTCCGGGCCTGCTGAGTCAGATATCCATACCGTTGAACAGATCAATAGATTGTGTCAAATCCCGGCTGAGATCTCCCTGGCGGGCAAAACCACACTGCCGGAACTGGCGGCACTGATCGATCACGCCTGCCTGTTTATTGGTGTGGATTCTGCCCCCATGCATATGGCTGCGGCGCTGAAAAAGCCCATTGTCTGTCTGTTTGGGGCCACCAACCATACCTTCTGGCGGCCCTGGTCAGATAATTATGTGCTGTTGTGGGCGGGAGATTATCAACCGATGCCAGAGCGCAAAGCGTTAAATCGGCAATTTAAGTATCTCTCCATTATTCCGGCTCAGGATGTGATCCAGGCGGTGGATACCCTGATAGCGGACGATATCAGCCCCAAGACGGGTGGAGAATAAAATGAAACTGGCCTTTTGCCTGTATAAATATTTTCCTTTTGGTGGTCTGCAGCGGGACTTTTTACAAATCGCCCTGGCTTGTCAGGCCAAAGGGGCGCAAATCCGCGTTTATACCCGCTCGTGGCAGGGGGAGAAACCGGCGGATTTTGAGATAATTCTGGTCCCCAGCCAGGGCTGGACAAACCATTCACGCAACAGTCACTATCAGCGCTGGGTGATGCAACATTTGCATACCCATCCGGTGGATTGCATTGTGGGTTTCAACAAAATGCCAGGGCTTGATATCTACTATGCCGCTGATACCTGTTTCGCCGATAAACTGGCCCGAAGTAAAATGCCACTGGCAAGGTGGTTGCCTCGTAACCGACATTATGCTGCTTTTGAACGCGCCGTCTTCCAGCAAGGGAGCAAAACAGAACTCTTGATGTTAACCGAGAGGCAGATAGAGACATTCCGATATTACTACCACACGGAGGGGGATCGTTTTCATATTCTGCCCCCGGGTATCAGTAGCAGCCGAAAAGCGCCGGATGATATTGCATCTGTGCGCAAGCAATTCAGGGAGCAGCAGCAGATTTCAGAGGAAACCTTTCTGTTGCTACAGATAGGGTCTGATTTTAAACGAAAAGGCGTTGAGCGCAGTCTGGCTGCGATTGCGGCTTTACCGGAGAATCTGCGTCAGAAATTGCTCTATATTGTGATCGGCCAGGACAAACCGGCACGTTACCTGAAGAGGGCGAAAGCTTTAAATATCAGCGGACAAGTTAAGTTTTACGCTGGTCGTAATGATGTGCCCGATTTTCTCTTCGCTGCGGATCTGCTACTGCATCCGGCTTACAGTGAGGCGGCGGGTATTGTCCTGCTGGAGGCCATCACTGCCGGACTGCCCGTGATTGTCACTGATATCTGTGGTTATGGGTTTCATATTGGTCGTGCCAATGCCGGGACAGTGCTGGATGAACCTTTTCAGCAGG
>JBOFSC010000099.1:0-2768 GCA_051651345.1 Enterobacteriaceae bacterium | reverse complement strand
TGCGGCCCTGGAAGAGGCCGCAGGTATGTTGTTTTAATCCATCAGTAATTCCCTGGCTGCGCTGACGATATCCTGCGCAGTCAGTTGGTACTCCCGCTGTAAAAAGTCCAGGGTGCCCACCTGACCATAACGCTCGCGGATACCGATTCTGCGCATGGGCACCGGGCAGGTCTCCGCTACCGTTTCTGCCACCGCCGAGCCCAGCCCATTGTTGATACTGTGATTTTCGCAGGTGACAATACGTCCGGTCTTTTGCGCATAGCGGGTCACCAGCTCTCTGTCCAGCGGTTTCAGGGTGAACATATCGATCACCGCAGCACTGTAACCCTGTTGCTGTAACAGCTCAGCCGCATCCAGCGCTTCAGACACCATAATGCCATTGGCGATCAGAGTAATATCTTCGCCATCACGCAGTAGATTGCCCTTACCAATGGTAAACGTGGAACCCTCACCATAGATTTTACGCGCCTGTTTGCGTGTGGTACGCACCCAGTAAAACCCCTGCAGCTGTACCAGTTGATCGAGAATATTTCTGAACATGGTGGCATCCGTCACCTCCAGCACATTCGCATGGGCCAGACCGCGCACGATGCCCATATCCTCAAACGACATATGGGTGCCGCCATTATGCACCGCCGTGATACCAGCATCGGAGGCGATCACTTTCACGTTGGCCTGCTGATAATCCAGCGACATAAACAGCTGGTCAAAGCAGCGGCGACTGGCAAAAGCACTGAAGGTGTGCATAAAGGGGATCTGGCCGGTCAGGGAGAGACCCGCCGCCACACCGACAATATTCGCTTCCATAATGCCGCAGTTGATCACCTGGTGCGGATACTGTTTCTGCACCCCATCCATGGAGATAGAGCCCATCAGATCGGCCTCCAGCGCGATCACCGGCTCACCCTGTGCCATATAGTGTGCCATGGCGCCGGAGTAGACTTTACGCATCTCCACGGCATCCTGTTCCCTGCCTTGATGTAGTTCAATCATGTTTCGCCTCCAGTCCAGCCAGTGCCTTTTCAAGCTGCCGTTTCGCTTCCGCATCCAGACGCAGATGATGTGAATTGCCGAGCCCCTCCAGATAAGGCACCCCCTGCCCTTTGATGCTATCCAGGATCACCACCAGCGGTTTTTGTCCCGCTTTGCGGCCCGGTGCCAGCAGATCATAAAGCGCGGCGATGTTATCCCCTTTGACAGTGACACACTCCAGGCCAAACACCTGAAATTTCGCTTCCAGATCAAAAGGATTAATAATCTCCGTCAGCGGCCCATCCAGTTGCATTTTGTTGTAATCCACAAATAGCGTCAGATTGTGCAACTGATGATGGGCGATAAACTGTACCGCTTCCCAGCACTGTCCCTCATTGAGTTCACCGTCCCCTACGATGGTGAAAGTCCGGTTATCACGACCGCTTAATTGATGTGACAGCGCAATACCGGCGGCGATGGAGATGCCCTGGCCCAGGGAGCCGGTAGTGGCATCCACCCCTGGGGTTTTAAGGCGATCCGGATGGCTGGGCAGAGAGGTACCGTTCTGGTTTAGGGTCAACAGTTCCTGCAGCGGGAAATAGCCACGCAGTGCCAGTGTGCTATAGAGCGCCGGACCCGCATGGCCTTTGGACAGCACAAAATAATCCCGCTCCGGCCACTGTGGATTGTCCGGATCCAGGCGCATCACGCCACCATAGAGCACCGCCAGGGTCTCCACGATGGACATACAGCCACCATAGTGACCAAAGCCGAGGTGATTGAGCATCTTTAGCGTATGCAGACGAATCTGCCGTGCCAGTTCGCTGATTTCATCTATCTTATTCATGATTTGCTCCCTGACTCAGTTTGGCTTTCTCCTGCACCTTCACCCTTCTTAGGATTTTTGGCGAAATAGTTATAGGCCACCAGCAGGGCAAACAGCGCCACAATCACTGACATGATGATGTTCTTATCAAAATAGCGCGCCATATTGCCCAGCACGATACCCACCACACCAAAATCCGCATCGGAGAAGGTGGTATTGGCAAAACCGAGGGCACCCAGCACCGGCAGCAGTAACACCGGCAGGAAGGTGATCAGCAGCCCGTTCGCCAGGGCACCGAGCATCGCACCACGACGTCCTCCCATGGCGTTACCAAACACACCCGCAGTAGCACCGGTAAAGAAGTGCGGTACAACGCCGGGCAAAATCAGCACCAGATGCATCTGCCCCAGAATAAACAGACCGATCAGGCCACCGAGAAAACTAAACAGAAAACCTATTAATACCGCATTGGGTGCATAGGGATAGACCACTGGGCAATCCAGCGCAGGACGCGCATTGGGCACCAGCTTTTCTGAAAAGCCGGTAAATGCGGGGACGATCTCTGCCAGAATCAAGCGTACCCCCTGCAGGATAATAAACACCCCGGCAGCAAAGGTGATCGCCTGAATAATGGAGTACACCAGGTAGTTTTCCCCATTACTCAGTTGCCCTTCCACATATTCACGACCGGCACAGAGGGCGAGGATCAAATAGATCACGATCATGGTCAGTGAAATAGAGATTGAGCTGTCGCGCAGAAAACTTAAATTTTTCGGCAGATTCATCTCTTCTGTAGAGCGGGAATCTTTACCCACTTTGCTGCCAATCCAGCCTGCCAGCACATAACCGAGAGTTATACGTAGGATCTTTAGGATCAACCAACTGATAACGATAGAAAAAATGACGTATTTTTAGAAAAAAGAGTGGAAAGTGTGCTGTGATCATGATCAAATGATCATTCGCCAAAACA
>JBOFSC010000098.1:0-2506 GCA_051651345.1 Enterobacteriaceae bacterium | reverse complement strand
CGCAGGTTCTATTGTTAAAACGGCGGGGGTCGATGCCGACAATCTGCTGTTCAGTGGTCCGGCCCGAGTCTATGAGAGCCAGGAGGATGCGGTTAAAGCGATCCTCGGTGGTGAGGTGGTCGCCGGTGATGTGGTGGTGATCCGCTATGAAGGCCCGAAAGGGGGACCAGGAATGCAGGAGATGCTCTATCCGACCTCCTACCTGAAATCCATGGGGCTGGGTAAAGCCTGCGCCCTGATCACCGATGGACGCTTCTCCGGCGGCACTTCCGGTCTTTCTATCGGACATGTGTCACCGGAAGCCGCCAGTGGGGGCGTTATCGCTCTGGTACGTGATGGGGATCGGATAGAGATCAATATTCCCGAGCGAACCCTGCATCTGGTGCTCTCTGAGCAAGAGCTGGCGACACGTCATCAGCAAGAGCTGGCGCGCGGGGCCTCCGCCTGGAAACCCCATAATCGTCAGCGCCAGGTTTCTCTGGCATTGAAGGCGTATGCCTCTCTGGCAACCAGTGCCGATAAAGGGGCCGTGCGCGATAAAAGTAAATTGGGAGACTAAGGATGGCTGTGGATCAACCCCTGTCCGTCGCGCCTGATGGGGCAGAGTATTTGCGGGCGATATTACGTTCGCCCGTCTATGAAGTGGCGGAAGTAACGCCACTGGAGCGAATGGACAAACTGTCGGCGCGTATTGGCAATACGGTGCTGGTGAAACGGGAAGACAGGCAACCGGTACACAGCTTTAAGCTACGGGGTGCCTATGCCATGATAGCCCGGCTCAGCCAGTTGCAGATGGCCCAGGGTGTGATTACCGCTTCGGCGGGTAATCATGCTCAGGGCGTGGCGCTGTCAGCCAGCCGGTTAGGTATTCGGGCCCTGATCGTTATGCCGGTCACCACCCCCGAAATCAAAGTGGAGGCGGTACGCAATTTTGGTGGAGAGGTTCTGCTGCATGGCGCGAATTTCGATGAAGCCAAGGGCCATGCCATCGCACTGGCGCAAGAGAAAGGCATGACTTTTGTGCCGCCGTTTGATCATCCGGCGGTGATTGCAGGCCAGGGGACCCTGGGCATGGAGCTGTTACAGCAGGATTCCCATCTGGATCGGATTTTTGTACCGATTGGCGGGGGAGGTCTGGCCGCCGGTGTTGCCGTATTAATCAAGCAACTGATGCCGCAGATTAAGGTGATCGGAGTGGAAACCGATGAATCTGCTTGTCTGACCGCAGCGATGCAGGCGGGCCAGCCGGTGGATCTGCCGCGAGTTGGGCTGTTTGCCGAAGGGGTGGCGGTAAAACGCATTGGCGATGAAACCTTTCTCCTCTGTCGCCACTACCTGGATGATCTGATCACGGTAGACAGTGATGCTATCTGCGCAGCGGTGAAAGATCTGTTTGAGGATGTACGGGCGGTGGCGGAACCTTCTGGCGCGCTGGCGCTGGCGGGACTGAAAAAATATGTGCAGCAGCACCAGATTCAGGGTGAGCGCCTGGCGCATATTCTTTCCGGTGCCAATCTTAACTTCCACAGTTTACGTTATGTTTCTGAACGTTGTGAACTGGGAGAGCAGCGGGAAGCGCTACTGGCGGTGACCATCCCGGAGCAGAAAGGCAGCTTCCTTAAATTCTGCCAGCTGTTGGGTGGCAGGGTGGTGACGGAGTTTAACTACCGTTATGCTGATGCGCAGCAGGCCTCTATTTTTGTCGGTGTGCAGTTAAGTCGTGGTGAACAGGAACGACGTGAGATCATCTCTCATCTGCGCCAGGGGGGCTACCAGGTGGTGGATCTGTCAGATGATGAGATGGCAAAACTGCATGTGCGCTATATGGTGGGCGGTCGGCCGGGTAAACCTGTGCAGGAACGCTTGTACAGCTTTGTCTTTCCCGAGGCGCCGGGCGCGCTGTTGCGCTTCCTGCAGACACTGGGGACCCACTGGAATATTTCGCTGTTTCATTACCGCAGCCATGGTACTGACTATGGCCGGGTACTGGCGGCGTTTGAGCAGGTTGAACGGGATCCTGATTTTACCCGGCACCTGGAACAACTGAGTTATGAATGCCACGATGAGACGGATAATCCGGCATTTCGGTTTTTTCTGGCACATTAATACATTAGTACCCGTGAAGTACGACGGGTATCACGAGTCAAGATCAATGGAGTAGAGTAGATGGCTAATTATTTTAATACCCTGAACTTGCGTCAACAGTTGGCACAGTTGGCTAAATGTCGTTTTATGGGCAGGGATGAGTTTGTCGGTGGCGCTGACTTCCTGAAGGGGAAGCGCGTCGTTATCGTAGGATGCGGTGCTCAGGGATTAAACCAGGGTCTGAATATGCGTGATTCCGGCCTCAATGTCTCTTATGCGTTGCGTAAAGAGGCGATTGAAGGCAAACGTGACTCCTGGCGCAGAGCGACAGAGAACGGCTTTCAGGTGGGCACATTTGAAGATCTAATCCCGCAGGCCGATCTGGTGATCAACCTCACCCCGGACAAGCAGCACTCTGCAG
>JBOFSC010000097.1:0-1813 GCA_051651345.1 Enterobacteriaceae bacterium | reverse complement strand
TTGGTTGTTTTGGCGAATGATCATTTGATCATGATCACAGCACACTTTCCACTCTTTTTTCTAAAAATACGTCATTTTTTTCTATCGTTATCAGTTGGTTGATCCTAAAGATCCTACGTATAATCGTGTCATATTATCTCAACAAAAAGGCTCATTGGTTGGTTATGAGACCGGGGCCACTATTCCCGATGGTGTTTGGTCAATATCTGTAAAGAATAGTCCAACGATTCAACATTCTCAGGAGGTGTTGGGTTTAGATAGTTATGATTCGAATGATTATCCAGAGGCAGCTATTTCAGCCTCTGTAATGGATGCGTGGCTACCACTGCCGGGAACAGCAAATAACATGGGTGGGTCTGGCGTCATTCGTCCCCGCAATATCGCCTTCCACTATATTATGAGGGCTGCATAATGAAACAGGCAATATTAGATGACAATGGCCTGACAACTCAGGCAGGCTGGATCACTGTTTATAATTACGATGGGATAACTGGTGAGTTTTTGAGCCAGAGTGAAGAGTACCTTGCTACAGGTATTGGTATTCCGGCAAATTCCTGTCTGGAATCTCCTCCTGTTGCCAAAGAGAGTTTTGCCTTATGCCGTGCAGATAATCAGTGGTGTTATCTGCAGGATCATCGTGGTGAAAGCTACTACAGCACGGAGACGGGCCAACCAATCACTATCTCTGCTCTGGGAGAACTGCCTGATAATATCACCGAACTTGTGCCCGTAACTCCCCATGACCGCTGGGATGGCGAGCAGTGGGTCACTGATATTGAGGCGCAGCAAGCAGCCGCAATCCAACAGGCGACAGCACAAAAAAACCGCCTGCTGGCTGAAGCCAATGATGCTATTGCACCACTTCAGGATGCGGTAGATCTGGAAATCGCCACAGAACAGGAGATTGATTTACTGAAAGAGTGGAAAACGTATCGCGTTCTGCTCAATCGTATTGACGTCGATACTCCAGATCTTATATGGCCTAAAATTCCAGCCTGATAATATGATCTTATAAATCAGGGCGATTAACTGCAGAAAATGTTGTTTCTGAGTAGTTAATCGCCATTATTTAAAATTGATGCAACGCTGTTTCAGTTAACTTTCAGGTTGTCCGGGCCAGTCAATATTATCTCCATCATTCACATTAACTCTATTAAGAGCTATGCGATATAGCTTCCAGTCTGTTAATCGTTGAGTTTCCTCTGCGGTAGCAACATTAAGGTCTACAGCGTCCTGCAGTGGTGCTATTGCAGTATTTGCCTGAATCAACAGAGATTGTTTTTTAGCTGTAGCGCTCTCAATCACCTGCACAGCAGTTAGTGGCGGCAGGTCAACCCAACAAGGAACCCCCTTTTTAGATGTACCCCTGATTTTTCCCAATGGAGGCGGGACTGAAAACTGTTGATAGATTTCATCATCGACCCCTATACCATCAGCAGGCCAGCTACCAGCAGCCTCATATTCTGACTGTAGTGAAACTGCATAGAACGCATTGGTTGTTTCGCTATATACATAACTCATATCAATATCCTATTGCAAATAGATAAAATCTGGCAGTTTCAGCTCCGGGATTCCAGCCACTCCATCTATAACCAATAATTCCTGCCGTAGTAGATGTCACTGATTCGAAAGCCCATATATGCTCTATAGCCTCACTACCGCTCTGATGTATACCTGATAACTGAACTGATAGGCAAGCTGTCGGGAATGCAACTGGGTATGTTGTTTTATGTTGAGATATTGTGTGAGATAAAGTACCTGGCTGTGGCGACAGAGTTGTTATGAACTCAGTCTGCCAACACTGTAAAATTAA
>JBOFSC010000096.1:0-2752 GCA_051651345.1 Enterobacteriaceae bacterium | reverse complement strand
AAACTGGCTTCGATAAAACGATCCAGATCACCATCCAATACCGCCTGGGTATTGCGCGTCTCCACATTGGTACGCAGGTCTTTGATCCTGGCATCATCCAATACATAGGAACGAATCTGACTTCCCCAACCGATATCAGATTTGTTATCCTCCATGGCTTGCTTTTCAGCGTTCTTCTTCTGCAGCTCCAGCTCATAGAGTTTGGCTTTCAACTGCTTCATGGCCTGATCACGGTTTTTGTGCTGGGAACGATCGTTCTGGCACTGGGTCACCAGCCCGGTGGGCATATGGGTGATACGCACCGCCGATTCAGTACGGTTAACGTGCTGACCACCCGCCCCGGAGGCGCGGTAGACATCGACGCGTAAATCGGCCGGATTAATATCGATATCGATATCATCATCCACTTCCGGATAGACAAATACCGAGCTGAATGAGGTGTGACGACGGCCGCCGGAATCAAAAGGACTTTTACGCACCAGGCGGTGTACTCCGGTCTCGGTGCGCAACCAGCCATAGGCATAGTCGCCGCCGATTTTGATTGTGGCGGATTTGATTCCTGCCACCTCACCGTCGGACTCTTCGATAATTTCGGTGCTGAACCCTTTATCTTCGGCCCAGCGCAGATACATGCGCAGCAACATGCTGGCCCAGTCCTGGGCTTCTGTGCCCCCGGAACCCGCCTGAATATCCAGATAGCAGTCCGCACTGTCATACTCGCCAGAGAACATACGACGAAATTCCAGTTGTCCCAGTTTACTCTCCAACTGTTGTAGCTCTGCCACCACTTCCTGGAAAGTCTCTTCGTCCTCTTCTTCTACGGCCAGCTCCAGCAGACCAGCGACATCTTCCAGACCGCGTATCATCTCTTCGATGGTTTCCACCACCACTTCCAGAGAGGCGCGCTCTTTGCCTAGTGCCTGGGCCCTTTCTGGCTCATTCCAGACTTCAGGCTGTTCAAGCTCCGCATTGACTTCTTGCAGTCGCTCTTTTTTGCCATCATAGTCAAAGATACCCCCTCAGAACGTCAGTACGCTCTGTGAGATCCTGAATTTGGTTATTTACCGGATTGATTTCAAACATGGTTTATCGTTCTTTCGTGGTTTATGAACATTAAAATACAAAACGTCCAATATTAGCGTATATGAGCGCGGGAATACAGGCAGACAGCACGATTATTGTAGCGGCCAGAGATGTTGTACCAGCAGTTGCAGGTTACGTGCGCCGCGAAATTGATTGATATCCAGTTGATAGCTCAACTCCACCTCACGCACTGAGCTGTCCGGCCACAGTCGGGTATCAATATTAAAGGCAATGCCCTGCAACATCGGTCCCCCCTGCAGCGGCTCCAGAGTCATTCTGAGATGCTTTTCCCCTACCAGACGCTGCTGTAACAGGCGAAAGCGACCATCAAACTGTGGCTCAGGGAAACCCTGTCCCCAGGGACCGGCGTAGCGTAACAGCTCGGCAGTCTCCAGGGTTAGCTCCTGAATCTCCAGTTCACCATCGGACCAGATCACCCCTTCCAGTTGTGAAGGATCCAACCATTCGCTCACTAGTTCGGCAAAGTAGCGCTGAAATGGGGAAAAATTAGCCTCTGGCAGCGTCAATCCTGCCGCCATTGCATGCCCACCGAAACTTAGCATCAGTGAGGGATAGAGGGTATTGAGGCGCTCCAGCAGATCGCGCATATGCAGCCCCTGTACGGAACGGCCCGATCCTTTCAGAATCCCCTCATCTGCCGGAGCAAAGGCGATCACCGGACGGTGGAATCGCTCCTTAATACGCCCGGCCAAAATCCCTACCACCCCCTGATGCCACTCGGGATGGTATAGTGCCAGCCCGTGGGGTAGCGTTTCACCCTGCTCCTCCAGTTGCTGACAAAAATGCAGCGCTTCACTCTGCATACCCTGTTCAATCTCGCGCCGGGTCTGATTGAGGGCATTGAGATCCTGAGCCATCTCCCGGGCGGCGCTTCTGTCCTCGCACAACAGTAACTCTATTCCGTGCGCCATATCATCCAGGCGCCCGGCTGCATTAAGACGCGGTCCCAGAGCAAAACCCAGATCACTGGCGGTAAGCTGGCTCGCATCGCGATTGGCCACTTCCAGCAGCGCCTGTAGTCCCGGACGACACTGACCGGCACGAATCCGGCTCAACCCCTGATACACCAGAATACGATTATTACTGTCCAGGGGCACCACATCCGCCACCGTGCCCAGTGCCACCAGGTCCAGCCATTCTGCCAGATTGGGTTCCGCACGCCTCTGCTGCACAAACCAGCCCTGCTGGCGTAATTGTGCACGCAGGGCCACCATCAGATAGAAAGCCACACCCACGCCTGCCAGCGCTTTCGAAGGGAAGGCACATTCATTCAGGTTGGGATTGACGATAGCATCAGCTTGCGGCAATACCTCTCCGGGCAGGTGGTGGTCGGTGATAATCACCTTCAGCCCCAGCGCTTGCGCCGCAGCAACACCTTCGTGGCTGGAGATACCGTTATCCACGGTAATCAACAGCTGGGCACCGGCTCGGGCGGCCTGTTCGACTACCGGTTTACTCAAACCATAACCATTAGCAAAGCGGTTCGGCACCAGATAATCCACCTGACTGGCTCCCATCGCCCGCAGTGCCAGGATCATCAGGGCGGTGCTGGTGGCGCCATCCGCATCAAAATCCCCCACAACCATCATGGTGCTGCCACTGTGCAGCGCCTGTACCAATAGCTGCACAGCCTGGTCGATCCCTTGCA
>JBOFSC010000095.1:0-1479 GCA_051651345.1 Enterobacteriaceae bacterium | reverse complement strand
CCGATGAGAGCGATGCTTCGTTCCTGCATCTGCAACCGATGCTGGCGGTGGTGACCAATATTGAAGCGGATCACATGGATACCTATCAGGGGGATCTGCAAAAATTAAAGGGCACTTTTGTTAAATTCCTGCATAATCTGCCCTTTTATGGTCGCGCCGTGCTCTGTATCGATGATCTGCTGGTGCGTGATATTTTGCCGCAAATTGGTCGCCATATTACCACCTATGGTTTTAGTCAGGAGGCGGATGTCTCTATTGAGAATTATCAGCAGACTGGGCTGCGCGGCTGTTTTGTGGTGCACCGTGCCGGTTTGCCTTCACTGAATGTGCAACTGAATGCGCCGGGGCGCCATAACGCGCAGAACGCGGCGGCGGCTATTGCGGTCGCCACTGAAGAGGGGATCGACGATCAGGTGATCGTACGCGCCCTGAGTGGCTTCCAGGGCACCGGTCGCCGTTTTGATATTTTAGGTGAGTTTTCTGTGGGTGAGCCCGGAGAACAGGGGGCGATGCTGGTGGATGATTACGGTCATCACCCCACCGAGGTGGAGGCCACCATTAAAGCTGCCCGAGCTGGCTGGCCCCAGCGACGACTGGTGATGGTGTTTCAGCCCCATCGCTACAGCAGAACCCGTGATCTGTACGATGATTTTGTGCGGGTGCTGTCCCAGGTGGACCAGTTGTTTATGCTGGAGGTCTATTCAGCGGGTGAAATCGCGATTCCCGGTGCGGACAGTCGTAGTCTGTGCCGTACCCTGCGCGGACGGGGCAAACTGGACCCCATTTTAGTGGCAGATATGGAAGCGTTACCCAAACTTCTGGCCGAAGCACTGCAGCCCGGCGATCTGGTGCTGACCCAGGGGGCCGGTAATATTGGTAAATTGGCAAAAACACTGGTGGAACTGAAATTACAGATGCCGGTATCAACCCGAGAGGTATGTCATGAAGGATAAGGTTGCAGTACTGCTGGGAGGCGATTCTGCCGAGCGCGAAGTGTCGCTCTGGTCAGGCCAGGCGGTGGTGGAAGGCTTGCGGGAGAGCGGCGTCGATGCCCATCCCATCGATCCTTCAACTTATCCTGTGATGCAGTTGAAAGAAGATGGCTTCAATAAAGTCTTTATTATCCTCCATGGCCGTGGGGGCGAAGATGGCGTGATGCAGGGCGTGTTGGAATTTGTGGGCCTGCCCTATACCGGCAGTGGTGTCATGGCTTCGGCCCTGAGCATGGATAAATTACGCACGAAACAGGTATGGCAAGGTGCCGGGTTGCCGGTGGCCCCCTATGTAGCCTTGACCCGTGCAGAGTGCCAGTCGGAGCGCATGGCGCAAATCGTGGCCGAGTTAGGTTTGCCGTTAATGGTGAAGCCAAATCTGGAGGGCTCCAGTGTCGGCATGAGTAAGGTGGAGCGTGCGGAGCAACTGCCCCAGGCACTGGATGAAGCATTCCGTCATGATCACTGTGTGCTGGTGGAGAAATGG
>JBOFSC010000094.1:0-6098 GCA_051651345.1 Enterobacteriaceae bacterium | reverse complement strand
CCCAACCCTTCATAGATCTGATGAAAATGGGTATAAGGCACCCAGGCGGAGTCGAAGTGAATCGAATTTACCGGCAGATTCTGTTTGATAAAATCAATATTGTATAGCAGCCCATCATAGGTTGAGTTGGTAATCACCGCATAAGCAGGCCAGGAAGCCCCTTGCGTGCGTTCTATTTTCGCCTCGATGGTTTCGCGCAAAAATTCCCGCTGAGGAATTCCACCAATAATACCGTGAGCATTGCGCAACGGATGCAAATAGAGCGGCAGCACATCGTTCATCATCAATAAATGTGTCAGGGATTTATGGCAGTTACGGTCGATCAACACCGTGCTGCCTGCCGGAGCGGCATACATCCCCACTATCTTGTTTGCTGTCGAAGTGCCATTGGTCACCATATAGCTGCGATCGGCATTGAACATCCGGGCAATAAACTCCTCCGCCTCACGGTGTGGCCCGGAGTGGTCCAGCAGTGAACCCAGTTCCGTCACCGAAACAGAGATATCCGCTTTAAAAGTGTTGGCCCCGTAAAAATCATAGAACAGGCAACCCACCGGATTTTTCAAAAAGGCAGTGCCCGCCATATGCCCAGGAGTACAAAAGGTGTAATTCCCCTCACGCGCGTAGGTAAACAGCGCCCGGGTAAACGGCGGTAAAATCGTCTCGATATAGTCATCGGTATAGTGACGGATGCGCTGGGCAATCTCTCCGGCACCACTTAAACCATACTCAAAAAAGTAGAGCGCCATGCGCATTTCATTGAGCGTCACATCCAGCATGGAGTAGGTATTGATAAACGCGTACTGCGGCAGATATTCATTCAGCGCATTGATCTCTTTACACAGCGCCATGCTGTACTGATCCCAGTCGAAAATCACACCGCAGATACGGGCATTGTGTTCAATCAGTTTAAGCAGATCTTCACTGTCTGCAGGATAGACCAGCTCAAACCCCAGCTCCGATAATGCCTGATGCAACTCACGCATTGGCTGGGCTTTGTAATACGCCTCAGAACGTCCCATTACAGCAATAATATTCATATCTGGCCCTGTGTTACACAGTAGAGAGACAGCCTGTCCAGCCCACCTTCCTTGCCACACCACTCCCTAAGCATAACTCAATGAGGGCCACTTTTGGCATAAAGAGCCCCTTATTATTCTTACATATAGTAACAATGTTGAAGCTTATTTACGGTTTATTAATCGCAGCCTCCCTGATATACCTCATGCGCTACCACAAGGAACCGTCTATTCACTGATCTGTCGTTCTTGTTCTGATCACTATGGTGCCTTTATGAAAAGATATCCTTTCTCTCTGCTATCCCTGCTTGTTCTCCAGCCGATTGCCTCTTACGGCACTCCGATTGTGTATAAAGGTCTCTCCATTGAGAATGGCCCAACACAAAACAGTCAACAAGTAGAGCAATACTGGACCCCCGAACGCATTGCCAGTGCTATCCCGATGCCTGCACCTGGCGAGCGAGCCCAGCCTCGATCAAAAGAGACTTTGCAACAAAGCCGTTGTCTGAATGCGGAGGATATCCCCGGTGAGCCGGTGGATGTGAATAAACGCCCTTACTGGAATATCGGCCAGTTATACTTTAGCGATGATAGCGGCGAGACCTATTACTGCACCGCCGAAGTTGCAGGCCAAAATAATATTCTGCTGACAGCGGCCCATTGCCTGTACGATACCGATACGTCTAAATGGTATAAAAATTTTCTTTTCAGACAGCAAAGTCGCTGTGAGCATTACACCAAACAGATGACCCTGAGTGACCTCTCTGTCGATAGTCGTTATATCACTTTAGATCCCCGTAATAGTAAAGGCTTTGATTATGCCTTCGCCAAACTCTCGGATACCTCCGCCAGTGGCGATTTTTTTCAATTAAGCGCCAGCAAATGCCCGCCACAACAACTGGGTGATGTGACTATCATCGGTTATCCTGGGGTGAATCTCATGCGCCAATTTACCGGTGTGGCCGCAATAAATACCGGAACCCCCTATACGATCTATGCGAATTTTCCAGCCAGGACCCTACGTGGTGGCGCCAGTGGAGGGCCGTGGGTTGCTAATATCAGCGAACAAAGCGGGCCTGACAACAATGTGATTGTCGGCGTCACTTATGGTGAGGATGGCCACAGTGGAAACTGGCAAAAAGAGATTGCGGCCTTCCCTGGCCAGCCATTTTATTATCTGTTTGAATATGTCTCCGGCACCAAAGGGGCTCTCCGGCTGGCTAACCCATCACCGTCCGATTTAAGTCGGACAGTTGTCCCGGCCCTGCGCCTGCTGTCTGTCAGTACGATATTGATAAGGAAAAGTACGTTGATATTCTGACTGCAAACAAAGAGTATCTGCTGGAGTCGGTCACTTCCGGCTCCCAGGTTATCCCTTACAATGATCATCCCGTCAATGTGCCCGCCGGAGGCCTGAGTTGCGCCCTCTGGCAGTGTGTAGGTGACCAGTGTGGCCTGAGCTTTGACAATTGTCACACGCCCATGCTCAATGGTGAATTTGTTGCCAGTACACCGCTGCCACAGCCTGTCTCCAACGTCTCTGCTGTACTGCTATACCCTAATGAAGTGCTGGTTACCGGGGGATTTACAGCTGGCAGTCCTGCCATTAAAGACACCTGGCTTTTTAATATTACTGACAAATCATGGCATCCTCTGAAACCGCTTTATATGGGCCGCAGTCATGCCAGTGCCCTTGTGCTAACAGATAATAACGTACTGGTCACAGGGGGATATTATGACCTTAACCATCACGAACTCACGCCGACATGCGAAATATATGATCCCATCGACGACATATGGCACGAAACAGGCAATATGGCGCACCCTCAACATGGTAACGCCCTCTATCAACTCGCCGATAACACAGTGCTTTCCGTGGGTGGGCAAGGTACGGAGGGTGATTACAACTTTTATGTCGAGCGCTATGATCCCCAGGCGCAATCATGGTCAGACGCAGGCTCAGTGACTAACGGAGGCATTCTAAGAGCCATCGTCAAACTCCCCAATGGCAATATTCTGGCAGCCGGGGGAGCGAATCAATCTGGTTACATGCGCACCACCAGCATTTATCACCCGGATACCCATGAATGGACGGCTGCCGCTGATATTCCCTATAGCGTAGCAGGAGCCAGTGCAGTTGTGCTCACTGCGGGTCCTGATGCCGGCAAAGTGTTACTGGCGGGAGGTGCACAGCCTGGCAATGCTCAGCTAAAAACCGCTATTTATGATATTGCCAGTAACACCTGGAAACTGGGCACTGCTATCCGTCACGAACATGCGCTGGCACAGGCCTCTCTCCTTTCTGGTGGTTACGTCCTGTTGGCAGGGGGGGCGAAACAGGTCAGATTTACAATCTGAAGAATAAAACCTGGCGCACAACCGACAGACTGCATATCGCTCGCTCCAATGGCAGCATGATTGTTCTGGCCGATGGCGATGTCCTGTTAGCCGGAGGATTTAGCGATCCTTATGGCGGCGGGACCACCAACGATGCTGAAGTCTATGACACCCTTAACGGTGTCTGGACCGAAACAGGAGATATGGTACATCCACAATACAACAACAAGCTCTATCGGTTGCCGGACGGTAACATTCTCTCCGCTGGTGGCACAGACATCGGGGTTGCACCCGCTGTCTATATGGAGATTTTTGATCTGACAACCAACGCCTGGCGCGATGCTGGCACCATCACAGGCAGAAATAATATGGCCGTAGCTCGCCTGGAAAATGGCAAAATTTTACTGGCTGGCGGTTGTTATCAAGAAGGCTCTAATCCCTGTTCCTACTCTAAGGATGTTCTTCTCTAGAACCCCACTGATCAGAGCCATACCACTGTTGCCAGCATGCCTGTGCCCAAAGTCGATGCCGAAGCCCAACTGATCACCGTCGGCCCGGATAAGGGTAAAGTGTTAGTGTTTGGGGGTTCCATCAATAACCAGACCACGCTGTTATATGATCCGGGCAACAACAGCTGGCAACAGCTGACTCCAGGTCTTTTCGGCATTCACGCAGGCGTACAATCCACCCTATTACAAAATGGCTATATTCTGTATGCCGGAGGCTTCTCTGCTCCCGGGGAGGAGACCAGACTCACCGAATTCTACAATCCTTACAGCCGCAACTGGATCTACAACCGGGGTCGCCCGATGCTGTTTGCCACCAAGGCTTTTGCTCACCTCGAATTACCGGATGGTTCGGTGTTATTCGCTGGTGGAGAAAGGACCCTGAACAATAAAGCCGTTATCGTACCGGACGCCTCAGTATTTATGCTCACAGAGGATGACACGACTCACTGATAGCCATAAAGAGGAACAGGGAGGTTCACACTGCCTGCAGGTGCTTGCAAATCTCTTCTGACACTTCATAATGTTACAAGTAACATTAATGATTATACTGTCTGTTGTTAAAACCAGCAGTTATTAAAGTCAACAGTGATGAAACAGTCAGGCACAAAAAACAGGACAACACTCCAGGATATCGCCGATAAAGTCGGGATCACCAAAATGACGGTATCCCGTTATTTGCGTAAGCCCGCATCGGTGGCGGCAGAGACAGGAGAAAAAATTGCCGCAGCCATTGCGGAGCTTGGTTATATTGCCAACCGAGCTCCTGCCATGCTGGCAAACGCCTCCAGCCAGGCCATTGGTATCCTGCTGCCCTCATTATCCAATCAGATATTCGCCTCCTTTGTTCAGGGGATTGAATCAGTGACTAAAGTGCATGGCTATCAGACCCTGCTGGCGCACTTTGGTTATGACGAAATGGAGGAGGAGCAGAAAATTGCGGCCCTGCTCTCTTATCAGGTGGACGGGCTGATCCTGACTGAAAGCCATCACAGCCAACGCACATTGCAGATGATTCGGGCTGCGGGCATCCCGGTGGTGGAAACCATGGAGCTACCGGTTGCACCGCTGGATATGGCGGTGGGTCTGGATCATGTGGCCGCCTCCTGCGCCGCAGTACAAAAAATGCTGACCAGTGGTAAAAAAAATATCGCCTACTTTGGTGCCCGTCTGGATACCCGCACGAAATTACGTATGCAAGGGTATGATTTAGCTATGCAACAGGCCGGGTTACCCGTAAAACATATTCTGACAGAGTCTCACTCCAGTTTCTCCCTGGCCGCCCAATTGCTGGAGCAGGCGCTACAACACTATCCTGAGCTGGATGAGGTTTTCTGTACCAATGACGATATCGCTATCGGCACCTTGCTGCACGCCCGCCATATGGGGATTGCCGTGCCGCAGCAACTGGCTATCGTCGGTTACAATGCGCTGGATATTGGGCGCGCCATCCACCCCAGGCTGGTGAGCGTGGACACCCCACGCTACCAGATTGGTGAAAAAAGTGCCGAACTGCTGATCGCGGCGATTAAGGGCGAGCGCCAGAAAGCCCATATTGTGGATATGGGCTATAGGATTACTGATGGGGGGAGTGTGTAATCCCCTTAAACAATGAAACTGGCCCCTTGTTGGGCGCTGGATACGGCCTGGCGCATGGTGCGGAATAACTCCCGGCCCCAGGAATCCTGAGCTGCCTCGGTATCTAACTGCGTCACCTGACGGCCGATGGTATCGCTCAAATTATCCAGGGTGCCCCTCTCCCCATCAAGACGCAGGATATCTCCCTGCCGGATAAGGCCGATAGCCCCACCCCGTAAAGCCTCAGGGGACACATGTAGCGCAGAGGGAATCTTACCCGAAGCACCGGAAAGACGTCCATCCGTCACCAGGGCGATTTTAAAACCCGCTTTTTGTATATTACCCAGAACCGGCATTAACTTATGTAACTCCGGCATTCCATTGGCAGCGGGTCCATTATGGGTGACCACCACGATACAATCTTTATTGAGTTCGCCCCGTTGATAAGCCGCTTCCACCTCATGCTGATCCTGAAATACCATGGCAGGCGCTTCAATCAGACGATGTTCCGGTTTCACCGCAGAGATTTTAATCACCGCTTCACCCAGGTTCCCCTGTAAAATCCGCAGCCCGCCCGTGGTCTGGAAGCACTCTCCCTGAGCAGCAATCACCTGAGGATTCTGGCTGCCCTGACAAGCCTGCCACACCAGTTTGTCCT
>JBOFSC010000093.1:0-2276 GCA_051651345.1 Enterobacteriaceae bacterium | reverse complement strand
TGACGACGCACAATATCACCCACCGTGCAGGCACAGAGGAAATATTGCTGCATCAGGCGCAGACGCTTGCCTGCCGGATAGTCATCGTTGGGATAGAGCACTGCGGTCAGGTTGTCCGCCTCAATGGCTGTGGCCCGGGCCTGAAGAAACTTCCCCTGATTAAACTGGCCTAAATCAAAAGGATTCGGATCACGGGCAACCCATAAGCGCAGTGGCTGACTGATACCATTACGATAACCGGTCACTGGCAGATCCCAGGCTTCCCCCGTCAGTATAAGTGCTGGCTGCCAGTGGTACCCCCCCTGGTCATCGCTGACCACCTCCCCGGCAAAGCCCACTGCCAGATCCTTCTCGCTGTTATGGCAAAACCATGGGTAGGTATCGCGCTGCCACTGATCGGCCTCTTCCCTCTGTTCTCCCTCAACAAAAGACTGGCGGAACAGACCATACTCAAAATTAAGCCCATAACCTGTTGCCGGCTGTTTTAAGGTGCTCATGGAATCCAGAAAGCAGGCTGCCAGGCGCCCAAGCCCGCCGCTGCCCAATGCCGGATCTCTCTCCTGCTCCAGCAGATCACTTAATTGCACATTATATTGATGTAACAGGTCAGAGAGGGTGTCATACCAGTTCAGATTCAGCAGATTATTTGCAGTTAATCGCCCCAGAAGAAACTCCATACAGAGATAGTTCACATGCCGCGTCGAACCCTTAACGGCAGCAGGCTGGCAACTGACCGCCATTTGCTCTGCCAGAGCGCGACTGACGGCATGCCACCACTGCCTGGTGGTCATCTGCTGTAAATCGCTAAGCCCCTGCTGCTGGCAGTAGCGGGTTAATGCCGCCAGAAAATGGGATCGATTAAAAGTGATGCCGGGCATATTGCGTTCTCCATGATGTACACTGCTGATAAGCATACACAAGAGAGCGCTGGCTGTCTTTGGCCTGGGGCATGCTAATAGATCCCCGTAACGACAAGCCCCCGCTTGCTGCTGCGCCATACCAGACCATAACGCATTTCACCACGGTGATACGCCGTATAGCAGAGTGCATTACGCCCTTTAGAGCAGCTGACTTCAGAGTAACGATGATGGATATTGATATCATCCACTTCACTGATGTCGATATCCCAATGATGATTAAGCAGTTTCTCCCTGGCCTGCTGATAGGGAATGGAGATATATAAGCCGATTTCCTGCAAATCCGCAGGCAAAGCAGGCGGTGTTTTTGCCACGCCCAGCCCCTGACCTGTCAGGCATAACCCGAGAAACAGTACGCTATTTTTCCATAACATAAGAGGTACCTGTTAACCCATCCTTCTATCAGCATAGCCAATACCCCTGTTTCACGACAGTTTTAAAGCGGTAATAAACAGAGTAGACTGAACTATTATTTACATTTAAGGAGTGATTTATTCGTGGCGGATCAAAACTCTTCTTCCTCTCTTCCCATTGCGGGTGGCGTTAATTTCCGCGATTTGGGTGGCAATCTGGCCATCGATGGTCGCAAGGTTAAACATGGCCTGCTATTTCGTTCCGGCGCACTCAATCAATTAACCCCTCAGGATCTTCACTATTTAAGTGAACTGCCGGTAACCCAAATACTGGACTATCGCGATAACGACGAAATTGATAAGCGTCCGGATCTCCTGTGGCAGGGGGTGAATTACAACCACCAGCCAGCAAACTGTACCGGAGCCGGGTTGGGGGTCAATCTGGAGTATCTAAGCAATGAGACGCTGGATCCGGTGGATTGCCGCGAATTTATGCTTTACCTCTATCGCACTTTGCCTTTTGCCAATCCGGCCTACAGGCGCCTGGCCCAGCTACTGGAGAGCGATAATCCCGGTGGTCTGGTGCAACACTGCGCGGTGGGTAAGGATCGTACCGGTGTGGGATCGGCGCTGGTATTGCTGGCATTAGGAGCGGATCAGGCCACAGTAATAGAGGATTATTTGCTGACACAACCCCACCTGGAACCTTTCCGCCAGAAGATGTATGACGTCGTTTCCGCAAAGTTGTCTGAGCAAAATATGGCTAAATTAAGCTATGTTTTATCTGCCCGTGAAGAGTTTATTGCCACCGCGCTGGAAAGTATCCATGAACGTTATGGTTCGTTTGATCACTGGCTGCAGGAAGAGTACGGCCTGGACAGAGAGAAACGGCAGGCGCTGCAACAGCGTTATTTGGAAGAGTAGGAACTGTTGATAATTTCCTCCGCAAATAGGTGAAGTATCTGCTCCTCCCCCTGCCAGGGGGAGGTTGGGAGGGGGTCGTACG
>JBOFSC010000092.1:0-1910 GCA_051651345.1 Enterobacteriaceae bacterium | reverse complement strand
ATGTCAAGCCGTTAAATTAACTGTTTTTGCAGTCCGTCTGACCTCTGACATCTGCCCCCTGATGTCTGGACGCGCATTATAGGCAGTTTCTGCAGAGTGGCAAGGGGAATTTATAAAAATTAAATCAACCGCCGTTTTTTTATGCACCCGGCCTTTATAAAGTCGGTAGCTCATTGAGCAGCCCAAAACCATAATCTGAAAATATAGGTTGTAATTTCATAGCATTACCATCAAGTCTGGTACAGTAAATCAAACCACCTTGCCGGTTTTCCCTGTGCAGGGGTTTTCCCAGCAACGAGTTAACCCTGCGGGCAATGGCAGCACCGGAATCAATTAACACCGTGCCCTGCGGCAGAATCTGTAACAACTCATCCCGTAGCAAAGGAAAGTGGGTACAGCCCAGCACTATCGTATCAGGTACATGAGATAAGGTGAGCCAGGGCTGCAATATCTCTTTTAACGCAGTGAGATCCACCGCCTCTCCACGCAGCTTACCCTCCGCCATCACTACCAGCTTTGATGAACCCAGAAACTCCACTTTACAGCCTGTCGCAAACTGGCTGACCAGATCATGGGTATAGCTGCGCTGTACGGTTGCTTTTGTTGCCAGCACACCCACCACTTTATTTCGGGTCAGTTGCGCTGCAGGTTTAATCGCCGGAACCACCCCGACAATAGGGATATGGAATCGGCTCCGTAAAGCCTCCAGGGAAACCGTACTGGCGGTATTACAAGCCACCACCACCATATCCAGATGATGGTGCTGCTGAAGTGCCGCCGTGATATCAACAACCCGATCGACGATAAATTGCCCTGAGCGCTCACCATAAGGGAAGCAGGCATTATCAAACAGATAGATATAGTTGAGATCCGGCAAAAGCTGTCGGATCTCATCGTATACGGACAGGCCGCCCACACCGGAGTCAAAGATCAGTACGGTTGGCGGCTGACGCACTGAATTATCTTTAAAATTTATAGGCGGTTTCGAGGAAAAATTCCCTTCCTGCTGTGTGATAGCCATATACGGTTTCATAGTTTTTATCAAACAGATTTGATACTCTACCACGAACCGTTAGCGAAGATATAATCGGATATGCGACGGTGATGTCCCATACGCTATATCCCCCCACTCTGACAGTGCGAGGACCATCAACATCATAGCGTTTACCTGCATATTGATAGTTCAATGATAAATCTAATCTGGACAGTTGCCAGTCTAGTTGATAACTAACCTTCTGTTTGGCCCGTCGGTTTAATACCTTGTTTGTTTGACTGTTGCGTGGGTCAACATAGGATAAAGAAAGCTGATGATTAACCGGCCCTGTCACCAGTCCTCCTGTCAATTCAGCACCTTTAATCCTGGCTTTACCTATGTTGTAAGGTCGCCAGCCTCTATTTTTATCGCCTTCGATCATATTATCAATATTGTTACGATATGCAGAAATACGCCAATTAAATGGATCTTCATCACCTTCCAGACCAAGCTCCCATTGTTGGCTTTCTTCTGGCTTCACATCAGGATTACCCCATCGAGCACTATATAACTGACGCAACGTAGGAGCTTTAAATGCAGTTCCATACCCTACAATAAAACGATGATCGGTAATAAACTCCCAACCCGCACTTCCCTGCCATGTCGAGTGCCAACCAAACTGTGAGTTCTTATCTGAACGAACAGCCGCCTCAAGAATAAAATCCGATAGCTGCTGCTGACTGGTAGCATAAATTCCAGTATTTTGACTGGAATGACTTTTTGCCAACCGAGCTGTGCCTGGTTTCGTAGACTGTCTTTGCCAGTCAATTCCCCCATTTAACATTCCTTTTTGCAAACGGTATGTATTACCCCATCATATGTAGGTACTTAAGCTCATAACACATTGATGTACCTTTAATTCATTACAGGGTAAATA
>JBOFSC010000091.1:0-3007 GCA_051651345.1 Enterobacteriaceae bacterium | reverse complement strand
TGGCGGTGGCTATCCACTATCTGTTCCGCCATCGTCCGCAATGGGGCGCTGAGGTGGCCGTGGGTAAGACCCTGGTCTCCAGCGCGATGATCGACCGGGTGGTGAACGATTTACAGCGTCGTCTGGTGGAAGTGCCTGTGGGCTTTAAATGGTTTGTCGAGGGGCTGTTTGATGGCAGCTTCGGTTTTGCGGGTGAAGAGAGTGCCGGTGCCTCCTTCCTGCGCTTTGATGGCAAACCCTGGTCGACAGATAAGGATGGCATCATCATGTGCCTGCTGGCGGCCGAGATCACTGCGGTTACCGGACAGAATCCACAAGCGCACTATGATCAACTGGCGCAGCGGTTTGGTTCACCCAGCTATAGCCGTATTCAGGCCCCAGCAACCCATGCGCAGAAAGCGGTTTTAGGTAAATTATCGCCGGAGATGGTCAGGGCTGATACCCTGGCGGGTGATGCCATTACAGGCAGACTGACGGCAGCACCGGGTAACGGGGCGGCTATTGGTGGCCTGAAGATTATCACTGATAATGGCTGGTTTGCGGCGCGCCCGTCCGGTACCGAAGAGGCTTACAAGATCTATTGTGAAAGTTTCAAAGGGGTGCAGCATCGCCAGCAGATTGAACAGGAAGCCATTGAGATCGTGAGTAACGTATTGAGTCAGGCTTAGGTTTTGCCCTCACACGAGTGGGAGTTTGCTCCTTCCCCTTGCCAGGGGAGGGAGCTGAAAGCCCTTTACCCCACCGCCACCATCAGTGCGCCAATCGCGATCAATGCGACGCCACCTGCGGCGATCAGCGACACCTTTTCCCCCAGCAGAATAACCGCCAGGATCACCGCAAAAACCACGCTCAACTTATCAATCGGGGCCACTTTGCTGACAGGGCCATATTTAATTGCCATAAAGTAGAACAGCCATGAGAGAGCACCGGCAATACCGCTCAGTACGATAAAAGAGAGCGCCTTATAATCACTGATAATGGTGCTGACCAGCGACCATTTGCCTTGCAGTACCACAACCCCGATTAAAAACAGCGCCATAATCACGGCGCGAATCGCCGTTGCGGTATTGGCATCCAGATGTTGCAACCCTATCTTGCCAAAAATAGCCACCAGCGAGGCGCATAAGGCAGAGAGAAGGGAGTAGAGTAACCAACTGCTCATGAAAAATGATCTCCTTGTGTATATTAAATAACGTCTCATAATATTGCTACAGGTGGAGGCGATACAGGTTATCAGACCGTTTGCCGCAGGACGCGGCAAGCCGAGCCTACATGGACGTATTCACGGCGAGTCTGAGAACCTGTATCGCCTCCATCTGCTCTGGAGCTAAAGTGACACACTGTTATGATACGCTATCAATACCCTCCGCTGAATTGTATACCTATTCTCTGAAGCCCTCTCGCATCTTTGCACAGAAGCATTTGGCATTGTGGGCAAACAGGAGTACTCTGCCCAACAGGGATATCACAGGATAAAATTCTGTAGCAGATAAAGGAGATATTTTATGAGTGACATTTTGTCACCTTCTCGTACTGTGGTGCAGCAGACATATCAACAAATACATCTTCTGGTTTTAAAGGCAGCGTTGGCAGGACTTAGTGAGTTATATACGGCCTCTCAGACCGTCAAACCCTTACCTGCATCGGCGACTTTGCCCGGACGTTTGCAAAAGTATTTGTTACCGATTTTACGTAATTATCCTGCCATCGGGCGTTTGTTATTGAATCGCCCGCCCGGTGATGCAGACATTCAGCAAGTGCATCAGCAACTGCAGCAAAAATTGAATGGTGGTGAGCTTCGTGAGTATTTTTTTGAAAGTTATGTGGTGATTTATCTGATTAAATCCAGCACGATCTATCTGCTGGCGTCGCATGCGCTGGATGAACAATCTGCGGAGCTGTGGGAGAAAAATAGCCTGCTGAATTAAACCCCTGCGACTTCCGTCGCAGAGGTGAACAAGTTAATCTAAGAAGAGGCGTCATCCACTTTTGTACCAGCCTCTTTTACTTGCAGATCATATTTAATCGAACCATCTTCTTCAGTTATTTGATTCATCTGTATAACAATATTGGGATGACGCTCCGATAACATCCGGACAGCATCCCTCACAGCCTGGTCGTAATCCATCTCCTCATCATCTTGTTCGAGTATTTGATTTACCTCATGGCTCAACTCCTGAATCGTGGTATCCAGCTCTGCAGAGGTAAAGGCGAGAGGTTCATCTGAGGAGGAGGCAGAGTGCGAGCTGGAGTGCTGCGGAAACTCCAGCATTTGGTGCGCATTGTCCATCAGGCGCTGATAGCTGAGGGGTAATACAATGCTGGGTGGAGCAGAAAAGGGCGTATCCGCTTTAATTTCAATATGCTCGTTATCTAATTCTGTTACCGTATATAGCGTTGAATCGATTAATACTTTAAAACAACGCTTACCCTCCACTAATTTATTGTCTGAATCGGTAATTCTTAATGCCAGTAGTTGAGTCATAAAACCCAGCTGTTCCGAGCGCGTTTGATGTTTACCTAATGTGATGAATTTATGCAATATATCTAATACTTTCAGTATATTGTTTTTTACCTGTTCCAGTTTGGATAAGGGTTTAGCAACATCTTCACTCTGGTTAATTGCCTTCAGGGAAGTACTGATCTGATCTAGTTTGATGCCACTCATAAGACATTACCTCAACAAACTGGTTTAACGATGGAATCACTGGTGAAAGGAGCTGGGGGCTATCTGATTAAGTATAGAAAAGGCTACCTAAAAAACCATTGAGTGACTTTCAGCGGGTCCGCCTGGTAAAAGGCTATTTAATATAACCTCACTGTAATAGTTAGCATTTTTTAAACAGATAATACTTTATTGCTACTCTACGATTATACGTAGGATCTTTAGGATCAACCAACTGATAACGATAGAAAAAATGACGTATTTTTAGAAAAAAGAGTGGAAAGTGTGCTGTGATCATGATCAAATGATCATTCGCCAAAACAACCAAAACAACCAAAACAA
>JBOFSC010000090.1:0-14543 GCA_051651345.1 Enterobacteriaceae bacterium | reverse complement strand
AAAGAGCATGGTGTGTATCACGTCATGTGCATCAAAAGGTGAAATAAGGAGCCCGGATTCGTCCGGGCTTGCTGTTTTTAATTCCCGGTGCGTCACCTTTTGCGCAGTATGCACCGAACGTTTTCACAATGAGGTAATTGTGTGAATATCAAAGCTCTACTGACCGAAAAACTGCACACGGCACTTAGCCAATTACACATCAACGAAACCGAGAAAGTCCAGGTACGTCTTTCTGGTCGTCCCCAGAGTTTGGGGATTATCAGATTGATGGCGTGATGGCGCTGGCGAAATATCGCGGTGAGCCGCCGCGTGAGTTAGCGGCATCTATTGTTGCGGCATTAGAACTGGAAGGCATCGCGACAAAAGTAGAGATCGCCGGTCCTGGCTTTATCAATCTTTTTCTCAACAACGACTGGCTGGTCAGCCTGCTGGAACACAGTTTTCAGGATAAGCGTCTGGGTATCCCGCGCGTGACGCCGCAGCGTATTGTGGTGGATTATTCAGCGCCGAACGTGGCTAAAGAGATGCATGTGGGTCACCTGCGTTCGACCATTATTGGTGATGCGGTGGTGAGAACCCTGGAGTTCCTGGGCCATGAGGTGATCCGCGCCAACCATATCGGCGACTGGGGAACTCAGTTCGGGATGCTGATTGCGTGGCTGGAACTGGTACAGCAGGATCCGGCGCAGGAGCTGGAACTCTCGGATCTGGAAGCGTTTTACCGTGAAGCGAAAAAGCGTTATGAGTCCGATGAAGCGTTCTCCACCCGCGCGCGTCGTTATGTGGTGATGTTGCAGGCAGGTGATGAGTGGTGCCTGAAGATGTGGCGTCGTCTGGTAGATATCACCATGGTGCAGAATCAACGTAACTATGATCGCCTGAATGTGGCGCTGAACGATCAGTGTGCAATGGGTGAAAGCACCTATAACCCGCTGTTGCCAGTGATTGTCGAAGATTTGCAGCAGCGTGGCCTGGCCAGCGAAAGTGACGGAGCCATCGTCGTCTTTCTGGATAAATATAAAAATAAAGAGGGCGAACCGATGGGGGTCATTATCCGCAAAAAAGATGGCGGTTACCTCTATACCACCACCGATATTGCCTGTGCCAAATATCGTTATGACGTGCTGCATGCCGATCGGATGCTCTACTATATCGATGCCCGTCAGCATCAACATCTGATGCAGGCGTGGGAAATCGTGCGTATGGCTGGCTATGTGCCGGACAATATTCCGTTAGAACATCATATGTTTGGTGTGATGATGGGCAAAGATGGCAAGCCGTTTAAAACCCGTGAAGGGGGAACCATCAAGCTCTCTGAATTACTGGATGAAGCCTTAGTTCGTGCGCGCCAGTTAATCGCGCAGAAACAGCCGGATCTGGATGAAGTAACCCTGAATACACTGGCCGATGCCATTGGTATTGGTGCGGTAAAATACGCGGACCTGTCGAAGAACCGGACCACAGATTATATCTTCGACTGGGATAATATGCTGTCGTTTGAAGGCAATACGGCGCCCTATTTACAATATGCCTGTTCCCGTGTCTCCTCCCTGTTCCAGCGGGCAAACTGTGATCGATCACAATTAACCGCTCCGATTCAGTTAACGGAAACCATTGAGATTCAACTGGGCAAGCAACTTCTGCAATTTGAAGAAGTTATCCACAATGTGGCCCAGGAGGGTTATCCCCATCTGCTGACCAACTATCTGTATGAGCTGGCCAGTCAGTTTTCACGTTTCTATGAATCCTGTCCGATTTTGAATCAGGAGGATGCCGCTTTACGTCACAGTCGGTTAAAACTGGCGGCACTGACGGCGGCTACCCTGCAAACGGGACTTAACCTGTTAGGTATTAAAACGATTGAACGTATGTAATTGAGCATATACCTGTTTCGATCAGGAATGATGTTGTATGCAAAAACCAGCTGGAAAACAAAAAAGTCTGAACCAGGAGTTTAAAGAGCTCCTGCAGGAAAAGAGTTTTAGTTCACAACATGAAATTGTGGATTATCTCGCCTCCCAGGGATATGAGCAGATTAATCAGTCCAAAGTATCACGGATGCTGGCCCGCTTTGGCGCTGTGCGCGGGCGCAATCTAAAGGGAAATTTCGTCTACTCTATGCCTGTTGAGAGTTCAGTCCCCAGTGTTGAGACTCGTATTAACCATCTGGTCATGCGGATTGATTACAATGATCTGCTGATTGTGGTTAATACCTCCCCCGGCGCAGCCAGTGTGGTTGCACGGATACTGGATTCAGTTGGCAAAAAGGAGGGCGTGATGGGGACGATTGCCGGGAGTGATACGATTTTTGTTACGCCTTGTGAGGGGATCTCGACACGCGCACTGTTTCTGCGAATTCTTGCCTTGTTAGATATGGAGTAGTGCAGAGGGATTGGGCAGACACAGGGGTCTGCCCCTACAGCATGGATTCAAAATATCACTGCCATTGCGAACGCACGGTCACGCTGCCATTAATAGTCGCGGCACCAAACCACTTCTGCCCTTGTAGCGTTTGCTGCGACAGGGGAGAATCCAGTGGAAAGGTGAGCTTAAACGGCAACTGTAAATGGGCGCTGGTGTCGGTGCGTGACAGCACCTGCCAGTGCAGGTTATCCAGCAGGATGGGCGTTGTGGTGCAGTCATGCTCTTTTGATTGCCAGCCACTGCCCACCGGCAGATCCACAAACAAGGGCAAAATCACCGCCTCATTTGCCTGGGCGCCTTCACTAATTTTCATCAGACAATGAGATGAAGGAGACGGTTTTTCTTGCTGGGTGATCAACAGTTTTAAACCGGTTCTGCCGCTAAAGTTACGGTTCTGAATGCGCTCACTCAGGGTGCTTTGGCTGCCCTCGCCAATTTTCCAGTCAACGCGCAGGGCAGCGGTGAGGGGTTTGGCACTGCCAATCAGTCCCTGTAACAGTACAGGCCCGCTACCGCCGTCATCGCGGCTAAGAGAAAAGCTATTGGGTACGCTATCAATCTGTACCTGAACTTTTTCTCCCAGGGAGGGGCTGAATGTGCTGCCGCCACTGACTGCCAGCTGAAATACCCCGCCTTTTAGATTGATCCCTTGTGCCGGTTTTTTCACGGGGATCCACAGTTGAAAGGTGGTTTCACCCGCATCGGTACTGTCGATGGTATACACACTGCCCTGCTCCGAGAGAGGCAGAGTCAGGCTACCACGTTTGCGTACCAGACGGGCCTGTTGCAGATCCAGATCCGCCGCCGTTACATCGGCATCGGGAAACTCCGGGCGAATAAAGATTTTATCGCCTGGTTTGCCGGGTCGTCCCAGACGGATATCAATGCGCACTTCCTTACCGCGTGATGCGGCTTCTGCCGTAACCTGATCGACATAAAAAACAGTTTTATCAATGGTGCCGCTGCCCGTTACCGCGATTTTTTCATCGAAACGATCCCCCCCATTCACATGCAGTGTGATCTGCCCGCTGGGTTTATCAAACGTCGGCTTCACCGGCAATTTGACCAGGAAATTACCACTGAAGGGGTGGAGAATATGAAATACCCGCCCCCAGTCCAGATATCCTGTCGCTTCTCCTGTTGCTCCCGGAATATCTTGCATAAAGCGGGCGTTATCCCAGTCTATGGCGCCAATACTGTCACCGGTTGCCTTGATAAACAGGCTGGCAGCGGCAGCAGAAGAGATATTCGGGGTGATGGTGAAGTAGAGCGCCCTTCCCGGCGGCGCAATACTCCCCTGCACGGTTTTTAAAGGCAACGGCTGAGGGAGTATCTGTGTATCGTACGCTTCACCAACAGAGCCATCCGCCGCCAGGTTTTTCAGCTTTAACATCCTGGGTTCGCCATAGTGGTAAATGGGCCGCAGCGGGATAGTCAGGCTGACCTCTTGTGGCGGTGCGGTCAGGGTCAGGGTTCCGCTGCGTTGCCCGGACAGATCCAGGCTGCTTTCTGTGGCACCTTTGATATCCACCTGCTCCAGTCTGGCCTCTTCTCCCGGCAGAAAACCAGAAGGGGCTATCTGCATCGTTAACAGACGCTCTGCCAGTTGTGGCGACTGCGGGATGGCAAGGATCTCCAGTTTTTCTGCGTCTTGTGTTGTTTTCCGCCAGGTTGCCAGGGTTACCAGCGGGTGGATTTTCCCTTCGGAGATTGTCTCTCCAGCAGGAGTTTCTGTCATCTGCGCCCGCAGTTGGAACGCCAGCGGTTTTTGGATGGCCGGGGTGCGTCTGTGGGTTGGCATCCGCAAAGTGGCCGTTCGGGCCTGTCCAGGTGGCGTTACCAGCACGCTTTTCCCGGCGGGCAGAGGCAGGGGGGTCTCGCTGCCGTCATTCCAGGCAAGGGTCGCTTTCTCCGGCTGAATATCGCTGCTATCAGTATCAATAGGATCAAATTGCAATCTGAGCTGCTGCCCCGGATGCGGTGTTCTGTCCAGTTGGAGAGTAAATTGCGCCTTACTGCCTCCCAGAATCTGAGGTGCCTCGATAGCGCTAATGGTTGCCATTTTCTGTATGTCAATCTGCACCACAGGATTAGTAAATGCACCCTTATTATTTTCCCCGATCATCAGCAAAAAGCGATGTGGCTTACCGGTCAGAATTTGCCGTGTGGGGATACTCAGTTCCAGTTTGGTTGTGCCCTGTGCGACTTTAATATTATTTACTTCCTTATCAAAATCAGACAGGCCGGATATGGGTTTACCATTCAGGCGAATGCCTGACCAGATAATATCCTCTTTGCTGGCAGCCACAGCCCCCTCCAGCTCGCCAATGCCACCCAACACCCATAAATTAAACTCCATCTTAAAGCTGTCACTGGCGTTGGTTGGTCGCCGCAATGGATACTGCAGTTGTAAGGTTTGACTACTTTCAATGTAGGCCCGCCGTTCAGGCAGGGGATTAATCAGGTAGCCACCTGCAATCTCCACATTGACAACTCTGGCGTCAACGCCTTCGTCTCTGCGCTCCAGACCGGCTTTTATTGTGCAGTCTGATTGCGTTGGAGTGACTATGGAACTGTTCTTAGGCAATATCAGACGGTAATAAGTCAGTTTACTGTTTTTGGCGATTCCTGAAGTATCAAGACGGTAAATCCCATCCGATGTTGATCCTGTGAATTTGATATTGTTTATCTCTTTCTCTTCTGATGAACCTACTACCTTATAAATAAATTTGGCATTCTGAGTAGTGATATGATTTGCCAGACAGTTGGATAACGCAATGAACCCTATAGTATTACCATACTTGTGATCTATCAAAAAATAAGGATATTTTAGGTTTACAGTAAAAGTAAGATCGATCCGGTGATCCATAATTGTGAAAGAATGCATAATACCGAGTTCATTTCTGTCACCTTCTGCTCTGGGGCTCAATTTAACAGGCGCTGCATTAATAGTGACCTGCACCTGCTTAATCGTGCTGGCATTCCCGGAAGTTGTGTTCTCATGGCCTGATAAGGGCTGAGTGGCAGGGAGATGTTTGTTACTGTCTGTGCCACCCGTCTCTGTACCAGGGGCCTGGGTACTGACTGTCAGTGTTAACTCTCCCTTAGGGGCGCTCTTGCTCACCGGGATAATCAGCTTAAGGCCCTGGCGCTTATTGGCCTGAGGCAGGGGGAGTGTGCTCCATCCTTGTGTCTGAAGTGTCACGGGCTGCTCCTGCCATTGACTGTCTGCTAACGCCAGCATCTGGTCAATAGATGGCGTTGAGCTGGTGCTTTCCAGACGCAG
Organism: Enterobacteriaceae bacterium; assembly: GCA_051651345.1. GTDB lineage: Bacteria > Pseudomonadota > Gammaproteobacteria > Enterobacterales > JBOFSC01 > JBOFSC01. The sequence continues at coordinate 8,833 of JBOFSC010000090.1, read as the reverse complement.
GTAGAGTTTTTCCGTATTTTTCGCGAGACGATTGAGATCAAGCTGTAACTCGACCTTGTCACCAGGATTAAGCTGCGACTGCCGTAACGACAGTTGTTCAATTTGCAGCGCTGTCTCCTGGGACTCTCTGCGACTGAATTGCGGCGGTTTAAACATAGGAGAGTGTCCTCCCATGGTAAACTTATCCCCTTTGTTGAAACGCTCAGGGGCCAAAAAAAGCAGTTGCAGACCTGATAATTTTAATGGCAGCTCCGCCAGTTGCTGTTGCCGACTTTGCGTGTCATTCTCTGGCAGAACCAAAAAGAGATCTATCCCCTGGCTGTCAGCAAAATCGCTGACCGGAATCGAGGTATTGAGCTCCTCCCACGCTTTACCGACACGATAGCGCACCCACTCTGACGCTAACTCTCCGCGCACCTGAAAACGCAGGGAGCTGCCCTGAACCAGGTTGCCCTGCAAGGTAATATCCCGCAGGCGACACAATACCCCCTGGCGACCTTCCACTTCACTGTCTCTGCATTGGTTGTTATGGGGTTTATCCATAGTGAGCTCGGCATCTTTAATCACATGGGCGATGACCAGGCTACGTATGGCATTCTCTGTCTGTTCATAGCGCCAGTGCTGGCTGTCGCCGATAGCCATGGCGGATAATTTCTGCCAGCCCGCCGGGGTAATGGCAATCCGTGTCTCCCCCTCCTGGTGGGTCACGCCTGAACCATTGGACAAAATCTCTTCCGGCGTCACAACCGGTGTTGCAGAAGCAGGCACTTCACCGCTGGAGAAATACCAGGCCAGGCCACGCTCGCCACTGCGTGGATTCTGCGTACCATAAACGGCGACCTGGCCATTCCTGTCTGCGCTGCCATTAAGGGTGGTGATATATTGTCTGCCCGTTTCCCGATCATTCACCTGCAATAGCTGCAAACGTGACATACGATAGGCACTTTCCCCATTGGGCAACTGGTTATTACCCAGCGCCAGGGCAAAACGGTCACCGCGCTGATAGCGGCTGGCGGAATAGAAGCCCGCCTTAAACAGGCTGTTAAATGGCACGCCCGCAATAGAACGCTGGTAGTCACCCAGATGCTGGAAGCGCTCACTGGCAATAAACAGCTCTACACCACTGCCTTCAGTTAATTCTGCCAGGGGTGAGGGTGTGCTCAGAGGATGCCAGTCGCCCCCGGTACGGTAAAACAGGCCTTTGCTGTCAATGCGACTGTGCAGGACAAAATAGATATCATTGGTGGGTAACAGTGCGAGATCCTTTGTTACCTCACGCAGCAGGCAAGCTTTACCTGCAATGCCTTGCACCGTTTGATCGTGACAGACAAATTGTGCCGGACGCTGCAGAGTGATGCGGCCTTTTTTGTGCACCTGCGCCATCAAATGCCGCTGGCTACCATTTTCCAGCTCTTCATCAAGCAGAAATGTTTCGCTGCTGCCGGCAGACATGCCAATAAAGTGTTGCAGCGCGGCATCACTGAGTAACAGATTGCTCTCTTCAGGCGAAGAAAATCGCTGAGAGGTCAGCGTGGTTTCATTGACACTCCCGCGCCCGTCCGTCAGGCCACGAAATGCGCTGGCGGGTTCGAGAGTGGTAATTTTAACCACATCTTTAAGGCCCAGATGGGGATACCAGGCGACAGGATACTGGTTTCCGCCACCCCTATGCTGTGTACCGTAGAGGGCAGGGGCAGAAGCCCCCGTGATGGGAGTGCTGCTGCCGAGGGTGGTGATATAGCGATTATTGGCTACCAGATCCTCTATCATCACCAGATCCAGAGAACTGGAGAGATAAACGGGCCGCGCCGGGAGTGTGCTGCCCTCCTGTTTATCGTCCCCCTTATTTTGGGGGGGCTCTGCAGGTGGCAAGCGACCAGGTAAGGTGACAGCAGGATGGCGCGGCGGTGCCGTTTCACCGGGAGGCCGCGTTGTCTCCAGCGGCGGTAAACGGCCCGGTAGCGTAACAGGGGCATGAATCCTGGGTTCGCTGTTCTCACTTTGTGGCGGGACTTGTGTCTCAGCGAGGCTGCTTGTCATCCATGGCGTGAATAATAAAACCCATAAAACAAAGGACACTCCCCTGGTTGATACCCACGTCCTTTTCAGTATCAAAGCAATCACCTGCGACATATTTTTTCTTTTAACCTGTCCAGCCAATTAATTAAGACTATTTATTATACAGCAAATTGATTTAGCGGATTATCTGACAAAACAGACATAGTTACATCAGCTTTATTGAGTTATTTTTTATAATTATGTTCGCCCGGAGTGCCTCTCTTTTCCCGCAGATGGCGTTGCAGTGCCTCCTGCATCATGGCCACAGGCTCTGACCAGTTCATATAAATCTTCTGTCTGAACAGACACATTGTCGGATACCAGGGGCTGTCCACGCGGCCCGCTTGCCAGCGCCAGTCAACATAGATAGGCAATAATACCCACACAGGCTTGCCCATGGCACCCGCCAGATGGGCCACCGCCGTATCCACCGTAATCACCAAATCGAGGGACTCGATAATCGCCGCCGTATCGGCAAAATCCTCAACCTGATTGCCCAGAACAATGGGGGCAAACGCCAATGGGATTTTATTAACGGCGCTGGTTGTCAGCAGGGATTGCGTCGCAGGGGCCGTACACTCCTGCCACTGGGTTTCTGCGGACCCTTTCTGCAAACTGACCCACTGAATACCAGGAAGTTGCAGAATCGGTGCCAGCAGCGCAAGATGGTCTATTGAGCGTAAATGGTCATTTTCATGACTCGGATTCCCCCTCCACACCAGACCGATTTTCAACAGCTGTCCGGGGTTATCGGGCAGGAAGTGCTGCCAGTAAGTCACTTTCTGTGTTTCGGCAAACAGATAGGGGATCTGTGCCGGAATCCCATGGGTTTGCAGAGAGTAAAACACCGGGATAGCAAACGGATAGATCCAGTAATCGTGGTCGGGTAGTTGATCAACGTCGCTGTCAGCAAGCACCAAATCCGCATCGCGTAAGCTGGCAACCACCGGCACAATCGCTTTCTGGCACACAATGGAAACCCGTGCCGCCCCCAACTGCTTCAATACAGAGACAAAACGGCACATCATCAGTTCGTCACCAAAGCCAAACTCTGTCCAGATAACGATGCTGCGCCCCTGTAAATCCTCCCCCTGCCAGCGGGGATAATTCACCGGCGGCGCTGTGGGACTGCGGTGGAAATCCCGGTTGTCAAATAACTGTTCCCGGCGCTGAAAACCCTGATCAAAGTGAGCCGCCTTCAGCAGATCCAGGGTGCGATAGAGCCTGGGGTCCCACGCCTCCGGTAAGGCGGCTTCACAACGAGACCAGAGTTGATCAATCTCTGCCATTTTACCCAACCGACTCAGTAGCAGGGTTAACACATTACATAAATGGAAGTTTTGTACATCAAGATTAAATCCCTGACGATAACTCTCTTCAGCACGAATAAAATCGCCCTGACAGTCTGCTGCCCAGCCTTGTTGAAATAGCATCACCGCCTTATCTTTGTCACTCTGCAGACCATTCATAAGAGAGCTCATCAATAAAAGTGTATCAGGATGCAATCAATATCAGTCCATTATGGTTATTTTTTGCATACCCGTAAAATAATATACTGAATAAATACAATAATAGTCTATCCCACTCCCTTTGACTGACCCATTTATAGCAGGTAACAATTCTGGGCAATTATTTCTGATATATCACCTGGTTTTAGCTTATTAGCCGATATATTTTCGAGATCACGCTTATGCCCGGCAGACTACAAGCTTTGTTGGCAGGAGCCACGCCCGTAGCGCTTCTCCTGCTGTGGAACGTCTAATTTAACGCCGCGTTCATATCGTTGCAGATCGCCGTAAACGCAGACGACTGCCAGGCCTGGTGTCTCCAAAGAGAATGGGTGTGTTTTTGCCAGAGGTCGTTATAGGTCTCGCGGCAGCTAAGCCGTTCTGGCTGATGATGAAGAACTGTTTGTTCACCATAATAGATAGCCACGTGGTTGGCACGCTTACCGTCCAGGCCGATCAGCAGGAGATCCCCCGGTTGAGGCTGCCCGTCTACCTGAACAAAGCCCTGAGCCGCAATATCTTGCAGACAGAGATTCTGTTCGCCTGAACACCCTATCTCCTCACGCCCGAACGGGTCCAACTCGATACCTGCCAGATGGAAGGCATCGCGTATCAGGGTATCGCCATCCAGCCGACCCTGCTTAAACGGACGACCCAGTAGCGGGGGCAGAGTACGGTATCGATGAACCTGCCCCCCGGCCACCAGCCACCAGTCGCAGGCCGTGCGCTGTTGCATAATGCGATCCGCGCCACTTAACCAGGGCTCGCCCTGTGGGTGGCTGTGGACGACCGCAATAATCGTGCCGCGCCAACTGGCCTTTAACCAATCATCGGCGGCGATCTCAACGATTTTCTCTGGGGTATCGGCAATATTACAACAGGGTTGATAGTGCCAACCCTGTGCATTTTCCAGTACAAAACCACAACTCTTTTCAGGCGCTTGCACAGTGGCATGAGCCAGAATCTCCTTTTCCAACGCTGTTTGCATGGCTGTTACCTCATTTTGCTGCAGAAGGGAATCCGCCGAACGGCAGAGTGGCATATTGACCAATATGCAATATGTGCAAGGTCAATCTGTTACCGCATTTATATTGATAAGAATTTGGATGTATTGCCTGGGGAGGATAATTGCGGCAACAAAAAAACCCGGCAATGCCGGGCGGGAGCCAGATTACACCGCATTGCTGTGGGTGATGCCCACAATGATGCAACCTTACGGGAATTACTATATCTGTTTATCAGATCAAGTCAACACTTTAAGTTGTCGAATAAACAACTTAAATATGTATTAAATGCTCTGCTTATTATCTGATTTGTTTGCTTCGCCCCAGGCACACATTATATCTAACAGAGGAATTAATGATTTCCCCCGTTCAGACAGACTATATTCTACTTTTGGCGGAATTTGTGGGTACTCTGTGCGGATCACCAGTTGATCTCGCTCCAGCTCCTTGAGGGTATTACTTAATGTTCTGAAAGAGATAGAGCCAATACAGCGTTTTAAGCCATTAAAGCGTATTGAAGGTGGATAGGCAGAGAGCCAGAACAGCACCACCATTTTGTATTTACCGTTGATCAAAGACAGGGTGTAACCAAACCCTGTTTCTTCCAGCCTGACATTGCCCGGATAGCATGGGACTGTCGTCATTTACACTCTCCTTTGGGTTAGTATATAACCCTGATTTGCGTACTTTTCAGATACTATTCCTTTCTCTATACTGCGGTCAATTGTCAGAAAGCATATTTACAATGCTAATTAATTAGTTGGGTTTATTATGAAAAAAACACTTATTGTCGTTGCTCATCCCGATCTGTCCAGCTCTGTGGTGAACAGAAGCTGGGTGGAGGCATTACAGCAATATCCACAGCAATTTACCGTACATGACCTCTATGCCCGCTATCCTGACTGGCAAATAGATGTGGTCGCTGAGCAAAAACTGCTGGAGGAGCATGACGCTGTTGTGCTGCAATTTCCGTTCTACTGGTTTAGCAGCCCACCCCTGTTGAAGAAGTGGCTGGATGACGTTTTTCTCTATGGCTGGGCCTATGGCTCCACCGGTGACAAATTGAAAAATAAGAGGGTGGGACTGGCGATCTCCGCCGGAATCAGTGAGCAGGATTATAGTGGTGCAGGGCGTTACCAATTCACGCTGGAACAGTTGTTGTATCCGTTTCAATTGACTCTGAACTATGTCAAAGCGGATTATCGCGCTTTCCATGCTTTTTATGATGCGGAAAATATGGATAAAGAGGCATTGCTGACGGCCGCAAAAGAGGATGGGCCTGAATATCTGCGCTTTTTGAAGAAGATGGCGGAGTAGGTGATTACGCTCCGCCCCCTGACAAGGGGGAGGTTGGGAGGGGGTAATACGTTGAAATTGAAAGCAACGCAGCCCTAAAGTGTGTTGACCCCACCCCAACCCTCCCCTTGTCAGGGGAGGGAGCTAAAATCCCCGGTCCTGTTAACACCCAGCCTTAAACCGCTGTCCATACTCATCCGCAGCCATAATCGCGGCGTAAACCTTATCTTCAGTCACCGCGAAAGGCATATTGTGGATGGTTTCACCCTCGGCACAGGTGGCCTGCGCCACCTGGCGAATCCTGGCATCGAGCTCTCCCTCAACCCCCAGGTCCTGCAGGGTAAGAGGCAAGCCCACATCGACACAGAGCCAGCAGTATTGCTCTATCTCCTCCTCAGGCGCATTTTCCAGCATCAATTGTACCAGGGTGCCGAACGCCACTTTCTCACCGTGGTACATGTGATGCGTCTCATCCAGCACCGTCAGGCCATTGTGCACCGCATGGGCGGCAGCCAGACCGCTACTCTCAAAACCGATACCGCTTAAGTAAATATTGGCTTCGATCACCCGCTCCAGCGCTTCGGTCACCACTTTACGCTGTACCGCCATCATGGCTTTGCCGCTCTCCTGTAACAGCGTGTCAAAGCAGAGCCGGGCCAAATTCAGCGCGGCCTGGGTGGAGATGCCGCCCGCCATAGTGGTCGCCCCTTTCTGCTGGCAGGCACGCGCTTCAAACCAAGTCGCCATGGCATCCCCTATCCCTGCTGCCAGCAGGCGCGGTGGGGCCGAGGCCACTACCTGAGTATCCACGATCACCATATTGGGATTGCCGGGCAGCATCAGATAGGATTCAAACTCCCCCTGATCGCTATAGACAACGGAAAGCGCGCTACAGGGAGCATCACTGGAGGCGATAGTGGGCGCAATGATCACCGGCTGTTGCAGATAAAAGGCCACCGCTTTGGCCGTATCCAGGGTTTTACCACCGCCAATGCCCACCACACCGCCGCACTGATTTTGTTTAGACAGCGCGCACAGACGCTCTATTTCACTTTTACTGCACTCTCCCTGGAAGGTGGCGATATGGTGCTGCACACCCGCTTGCGCAAAGCTGTTATCCAGGGTGGATTGGGTTAACTTCAATACAAACTCGTCAGCAATCACCAGAAAACTGTTCGCCAGAGGGCGGGCGTAGTCGGCAATTCTGCCAAGCACACCGGCACCCTGGATGTATTTTCCCGGAGATTGAATAATCTTGTCCATTCGGCTTCCCCTTATTTGTTTATCAAACTTAGTATTTAACAAAGAACGTATATAATGAGCAGAGTTTACCCCGCGCCCTTGTTAAATAAAACAGATCAATTATTATCTGATCGACAGGCTATTTAATAACATTAAATGCCATCAGCGATGATAAAAACCCAGGGAGAGATAATAACAATGAGTGCGATGACTTCCGCCACTGCCATTAATGTGTATCAATTGATTAATAAGACAAAGTTCACGCCTTATCAGTGGTTGATTTTTCTGTTCTGTTTTTTCATCGTGTTAGCTGATGGTTTTAATACCGGCGTGATGGGGTTTATCGCCCCCACGCTGATGCAGGAGTGGGGAATCTCACGCTCGGAGATAGGCTTTGCCCTGAGCGCCGCATTAGCCGGAATGGTGATTGGCGCTCTGACGGTCGGCCCGCTGGCCGACAAATGGGGCCGTAAAAATACGGTGATCCTCTCGGTCTTTTTCTTCTCTCTGTTTTCAGTGCTCTCTGCCTTTAGTCCCAATCTGCCGCTGTTGCTGCTGTGCCGCTTGTTAACCGGTATTGGCCTGGGGGCTTCGATGCCCGTCGCCGCGACCCTGCTGGCAGAGTATGTGCCTCTACGCTGGCGCTCCACCCTGATCAACGGCATCTTTTGCGCTTTTCCGGGGGGATTTGCCCTGGCCGGATTTGTCTCTGCCCTGTTAACCACCCCTTATGGCTGGTGGGCTCCCCTGCTCGTGGGCGGTGTGGTACCGATGATTATCGCCGTTTTTATGTTGTTTCTTTTGCCGGAATCGGTGCAGTATCTGCTGCTGAAACAGCGCTCTCCGGCACGGGTCAGTGCGATTCTTAACCGGGTGCTCTGCCTGCAATTGCCCCCCGATCAGGCGTATATCACTTTAAGCAGCGGCTCCCCACAACAGGCGTCGGTTAAGCAGATCCTCTCTGCGGAGTATCTGCTCAGTACCCTGATGTTCTGGCTCACCTGTTTTATGAGTTTAGCGGCGTTCTATGTGCTCACCGGCTGGTTGCCGATTATTTTGCGCAGTGCCGATTTTACCGATAGCCAGGCCAGTCTGATGACCTCCCTGTTTCCTGTCGGGGGCGCCATTGGGGCGTTGATTATCGGCTGGCTGATGGATAAAACCCATGCCAACCGAACGCTAATGTTCAGCTATATACTGGCGGGCCTGTTGATGTTTCTCACCGGTATCACCTATGGTAACAGCCTGATTCTGTTTGCCCTGTGCCTGTTTCTGACCGGTGCTCTGGTGGGTGGCGCGCAATCCTCTATTACTGCCCTGACCACCGGCTGTTATCCACCGCAAATGCGCGCCACCGGCGTCTCCTGGATGCATGGGACTGGGCGAATCGGGGCGATTGTCGGGGCTTTCCTCGGCGCACCACTGCTGTTACTGGAGTTTCATATTATCTTCACCATTTTGTCCGCCGCAGTTTTTGTCTGTGCCCTGGCGTTGTGGCTCAGGCGACGGCAGAAGCCGTTTCACTTGCTGGTGAGAAACTAAAATAAAAACCAGGGGCCATGCTACAATGCTGACCCAGTTATTATTACCACACGGATTTTCCCTGGCCCTATGTTAAGTTATCGTCACAGTTTTCATGCCGGCAACCCTGCGGATGTGCTGAAGCATATCGTTCTGACTCTGATTATCGAAGCGATGAAACAGAAGGAGAAACCGTTTCTCTAT
>JBOFSC010000089.1:0-7920 GCA_051651345.1 Enterobacteriaceae bacterium | reverse complement strand
TTTTTTGCGACTCATGGTCAACGAGCTCATCCCAGGCGAGATCAGAAAAGTATGTTGCTATCGTTAGGTCTTAGTATTTACCCTGTAATGAATTAAAGGTACATCAATGTGTTATGAGCTTAAGTACCTACATATGATATCCACATACTGACCATTTTTAAGATTAAACAGCAGATACTCATCCTCGGGGGCGATATTGAGTGGATACAACAGGGAGCCCGCTTGTCGGGTCAACAGGAGATATTCATCACTGCCCGGTTCAACCAACGCTGAGCGGGGAATATAGCTCTGCTGCGCCACCGGGCTTTTAAGTACCCACTGATGGGGATTCATGTCTGCCAGGTCAAATTGCTTTTTCTCATCGCTGTCAGCCAGTACGCGAGTGGTCTGTAGTTGGTAATCCTCCTGTTGTAGTATGGTTCCTGCGGGTAAGGCACGACTGGCTATCGCCACCGTGACAGAGACTTGTGCCGGAGCAGGTGCAGGCGGAGGTGGCGGGGCGACCTCTGCCTGCGGTGATGGTGCCGGCGTCTGGCTGCTATTCAGATAGAAAAACAAGCCAATAATGCCAATAACAATCATCACAATATTGATAGCCAGTGCGTTTTTTTTCATTTAATCTGTTTTTGTATAATAAAGTATATTAATAACCTGTTAACTTCTTTGTATATCTGATTTTTTACTTAGTACCAGCTACAATTCCGTCAATTTTGGTTTTTATCGAAGTAAATGTACCGGTCAACATATCATAAACAGGTGACCCTGCCTTTGTACCAAATATCACAGATACCACTGCAGCCACACCGGCGATAACGATGGCATATTCTACTGCGGTAACCGCTTTCTGGTTACGCTTAAAAGCACGCAGAGTTTCACAGGTATAAATATAAGCGGCAGTGATGCCGTGATTTGCGGTGTTGATTAGTTTCATTGTTGTAACTCCTTTTTAAATATTCGCGATAGTTACTCACTATAGTTACTCTCTATAGTTAATAAACCTTGTTATTAAATGACCAACTGATTTTCAAGGTATTCAATGAATATCATTGTTTGTTTGTTTTCGGCAATGGTTGACCACCTATTAAATATCACGTAATCGATAGAAAGAATCTTTTATACTTTTTTAATCACTAATTTTATTAAGATGGATTTATGGGTTTTGACTTTGTGCAGTGTGTAAAGTATTGTACGCATTATAATGATTTACAGGCGCAACAATGCGTGTACAGCTAATTAATGATTAAATAGATAACTTACTATACATATCACATTCAATTTGGCGGGGAATTTTTAAACAAAAATTATTTAATCATTTTGCGTTAATTATGTTTGCTAACTATTTAAATTTTAATTTTTTTCCTTATATTTATGTAAATAATAGATTTTGTTCTGCAGATAATGAGTTATTTAGACATTTATTGAATTTAACGATCTTCATGTGAGTTAAAATATCAATATAAGAGATCTTTCTGGTGTTTTATCCTGATGTTTCACTCTAAATAGCGCGATTTGTTATGGGCGACACGATTAACCATTTATATAATATGGGTATAGGGCTCTGCAGTTTACTGCTATTTCATCGTGAGCTGACAGGAGATACACTGTGCAGGATCAAATCTAATCCATTAAGGGAAGAGTATGAAACCACAAAATCAGGATCTGTTTAAACCGCTTCGTTTTGCCAATGGTCTGCAGGTGAACAATCGTGTGGCGCTGGCACCGATGACTCACTACTCTTCTTATGCGGACGGCACCTCAAATCCAGCAGAGTTTCCTTATATTCGGCGTCGTTCTGGCGGGCCTTCACTGGTGTTGACGGCGGCTTATGCCATCACGGATGATGCGCGCGGTTACCATGGTGAACCGATGATCTCCGCAGATCACTTCCTGAATGACCTGCGCCAGGTGGCTGACAATATTAAAAGTCAGGGAGCTTTGGCCATAGTGCAGTTACACCATGGTGGTAGCGTCTGCCCGCTGGAATTAATGCCGGAGGGTGAAACGGTGGCACCGAGCGCTATCGCCATTCCGGAGCGCAGTGAAAGCGTGCCGCGAGAGTTGACCCATGAAGAGATTCTGGGGTTGATCAAAGCCTTTGGTGCCGCGACCCACAGGGCAATTAAAGCTGGTTTTGATGGCGTGGAGCTGCATGGTGCTTTCGGCTATTTACTGCAGCAGTTTATCTCCCCTTTTAGTAATCGCCGCAGCGATCAGTGGGGCGGTACTCAGGAGAAGCGTTTTGCCTTTCCCCTGGCGGTGATTAAAGAGGTGCAGCAGGTGGTGGCGCACTATGCTGACAGACCCTTTCTGGTGGGCTATCGCTTTACACCGGAAGAGCCGTTACAGCCAGGGCTCACCATGGCGGATGCCCTGGTCTTTACCGAGGCGTTGGTTAACAGTGGAGTGGACTTTATCGATGTGCTGGTCAATGACTATCGCTCCAGGCCCCGTGCCGGACTGGCAGATTTAACCCAGAGAAGATTGCAGTTGATCAGCCAGCAGATCGCCGGTCGCACTATTTTACTGGGAGGTGGGGCCATTTTCACTGCCGATGAAGCGGCGGATGCTCTGGCTTGTGGCCTGGATATGATCACCCTGGCGCGGGCCATGATTATCGACCCGGAGTGGGTGGAAAAAGTGCAGCAGGGCAGGGAAGAGCAGATTATCACCACGCTGTCAGCCGGCAGCCGCGAACAACTGGAGATCCCAGAGCCCTTCTGGCAGGTGATCTGGAGTGCGCCGGGCTGGTTTCCGGGGACACTGCAGGTTTAGAGGAGCACGTTTGCTGCACAGAACCTGATGTTTCAGAATCACTTTATCCGGTGTCTTTTACTCTGTTGATACGGTACTGTAACAAAATAGAGTCAGAGATAACCACGGAGGTGTGATGAACAGCAACAACGTGTATCGAGGTATGGACAGAAGTGAGCTGGATGCGGCCTATAGTAATAGCCGCGCGGTCGGTAATTTCGAGCAGATATTACAGGATTTTCAGCAGGGCAGCAGGCAAGCTTATGAACAGTTATCCTGCCAGCGTAATATCGCTTATGGCAAAGGGACCAGGCACTGTTTTGACTGGTTTCCTCATCCGCACAAGGCCCAGGGCACCTTTATTTTTATTCATGGGGGTTACTGGCAGGAGTGCACTAAAGAGGATTTTGCCTTTATTGCTCCGGGATTGCAGCAAGCGGGTTTCCATGTGGTACTGACAGAGTATACGCTGGCACCACAAGCCACAATGCAGCAGATTGTTGAAGAGACAGGGGCTTTGTTGGACTATTTGGCCCGGGAACAGACCCGTCTGGGTCTGACAGGGCCGATATGTCTGAGTGGGCATTCAGCAGGGGGACATCTCACTTTGCAGCATCGCAATCATCCGCTGATCGACTATGCGATGCCCATCAGTGCCCTGGTGGATCTGGAGCCAATCAGCTTGTCATGGCTTAATGATGCGCTACAGCTATCGACGCAAGAGATAGAGCAATATAGTCCCATCAGGCATATCGCTCAGGGGGTTCCCACCCTGGTGACTGTCGGTGCCAGTGAGTTGCCAGAGTTGGTGCGTCACTCCCGCGATTATGTTATCGCCTGCCATGAGCGGATGCCGGATGAACAGGTGAAGTATCTCGCCGTAGCGGATTGCCACCACTTCTCGATTCTTACTGAACTGTTAAAGCCGGATAGTGTGCAGATTGACGCATTGAAACAGATGATGGCGAGCCATCAGACCATAAGGTAACCCGGTAAGGCTACCGTGGAGGTAGCCTTATGATGGTAACGGTCAGGCATCCGGCGCAATGACGCGTAAGCGGTGTCCATCCGGGTCCAGCGCCACACAGGCGTAGTGGGCACAGGAGGTGCTGTCAGGACGCAGAATAAAAGGCAGATCCAGTGCCTGCCACTGTTGGTACAACCGATCCACACTGTTTTTATCGGCAACAGCAAAGGCCAGCTCAGTGGCTCCGGCCTGGGACGTGACCGTGGGTTCGACAGTGGACTGCAGCCACAAGCCGAGTTGGATGCCGGGTTGCAGGACAAATGACGTGAAAGTCGGTGAACTCTCCTGGGGATCGGCTTGCAATAATTTACGGTAAAACTGGGTACTGATTTGCATATCTTTGACATACAGTATCAGGCAATTGGGTTGTGCCATGGGACTTCCTCCGCATAAGTTATGTTAATGATGTCGCGAGGCAATCACTTTAACTGGCACTGCTGGCAATTTCTGTCAGTAGTGGTTCGGGGGGGGCCATGGGGTGCAGGGTTTTGCGCCACTCCTGCAGTAAACTCTGACGACGGCGGGGATAACGCTGTTGAGTCAGGGTCAGCCTGGTGATGCGCTCGGTACGGAAATTACGAAAATCCTGACGCAGTTCGCACCAGGCCACCAGTAAACGGAGATGATCGAAGTAGCCGATGGCAAAAGGCCACAGGGTTCGCTGTGAAATCTGCTGTTGTAAATCCTGATATTCAATCTTAATTTTACACTCCTGACGAATTGCCTGGCGCAACTCGACCAGAATGGCCTGATCAGCCATATTATGGGTTGGTGGGCCTATCAGCAGGGCATTGGTTTCCAGATCCAGTCGCAGCTCGGCAGGCAAAACAGCCGCAATTTTACTTAAGGCATTTTGGGCCCCTGCACTGAGGCGAGAATCTGCCCGTTTAGCCACCCAGCGGGAGCCCAGCACCAGCGCCTCCAATTCCTCTTCACTGAACATCAGTGGCGGCAGCATAAAACCCGGACGCAGCAGATAGCCGATACCTGCCTCACCTTCAATGGTGGCACCCTGGGCCTGTAAGGTGGCGATATCGCGATACAGGGTACGCAGACTGATATTTAACTCTTCAGCCAGACGGGCACCGGTAACGGGAAAACGATAGGTTCGCAGTAACTGCAGCAGGGCCAGCAGCCGTTCTGAACGTGACAAACTTGATCTCCTTGAAAAGAGCTGATATCTCATCATGCCAGAGCCGTAAAATAAAAAACAAGGAGAATAAGATGCACCTGACCCTGAAAGAGATCCTCCAGGCCCAACAGAGTATCAGCGCTGTTATCCTGAATACCCCCCTTGAATACTCCCCGGTACTGTCTGAACTGACTGGGGCAAAAGTCCATATGAAACTTGAGAATACTCAATTTACCGGCTCTTTTAAAATCCGGGGTGCGTCCCATAAGATTGCCTGTTTGAGCGAGCAGGAAAGAAAAAAGGGGATAGTGACGGCTTCGGCGGGTAATCACGCTCTGGCGGTGGCTTATGTGGCACAAAAGTTAGGTATTGATTCCAAAGTGGTGATTCCGGCTAATGGTGCCCAGGTAAAAATAGAGGGTACCAGAAGGTTGGGCGCCAATGTAGTGCTGCAGGGTAGCAGTTATGATGAGAGTGAACAGGCAGCCCACGAAATAGAGGCTGCAGAGGGGCGAGTTTATGTGCATGCATTTGATGATCCTCAGGTCATCGCCGGGCAGGGGACCATCGGTGTGGAAATAATGATGGCCCAACCCGATCTGGATATCCTGCTGGTTCCTGCCGGTGGTGGTGGCCTGGTTTGTGGCATTGCCACCGCAGCCAAACAGTTCAATCCTGCCATCAAGGTGATTGCTGTTCAGCCGCAAAACTCGCAGCCCTGGCTGGCCTCTTTCAGAGAGAAGAGCTATGTCAAAATTGAGACTCACGCCTCTCTGGCAGATGGTCTTGCTGGTGATATCAGTCCCAATCTGGTCGCCGATTTTGTGCGCCTGGTGGATGATGTCCTGGTGGTCAGTGAAGAGAGTATCGCCAGAGCCATATTCTGGTATCTCGATAATCATAAAACGCTTGTTGAAGGTTCTGGTGCGGTGGTTATTGCAGCGTTACTGGATCAACAGATGGATGTGGCGGGCTATCTGTGCGGCCAGACGGGCATTATTTAATACCAGTTGAATATTTGCCGCCAAGCTTTCCCCTCCGGTTAATTCGCATACCCGGGCCAGTAAAAAAGGAGTGCTCTCTTTACCGATAATCCCTTGCTCCACGGATTCCTGGAGTGCTTGCTCAATGGCCTGATTGATGGCATTTTCAGGCATCGCGTACTGCTCAGGAATAGGGTTAGCCACCACCAGTCCGCCTTGTAATGGTATTTGCCATTTGGCTTGCATGGCCCTGGCAATCTGCTGCGCACTGTCCAGGGTTATCGGTACCTCAAAGGCGCTGGTGCGGCAGAAAAAGGCCGGTAAGGAACGGGTTTGATAACCGATAACCGGCACACCTTGGGTTTCCAGATACTCCAGGGTCAGGCCCAGATCCAGGATGGATTTAGCCCCGGCACACACTACAGCCACATTGGTTTTAGCCAGTTCTTGCAAGTCAGCTGAAATATCAAAGGTGGTTTCGGCACCGCGATGTACACCACCGATTCCCCCGGTGGCAAACACCTTGATTCCCGCCATTTCGGCAATGATCATGGTGGAGGCGACGGTGGTGGCTCCATGCTGCCCGGCCGCAACCACAAAGGGAATATCTCGCCGACTGACTTTAGCGATGTTTTTACCCTCTTTACCGAGCAACTCAATTTCTGCCAGCGATAATCCAGCCTTTAACCGACCGTGAATAATAGCAATAGTCGCGGGAATCGCCCCATTATCGCGGATGGTCTGCTCAACGGTCTGGGCCATCTCCACATTTTGTGGCCAGGGCATTCCGTGGGAAATAATGGTCGACTCTAATGCCACCACCGGTTTGCCCTGTCGCAGAGCGGTTAAAACTTCAGGTGAAATATCTAAACAGGAATGAATGGTCATGGATGGGACTCCAGAAATTGCTGAACATGTTGAACAGAAAGAGAGGGATTATTGGTCAATTCAGATTGTAACGTTAGCGCAGCGCAGCCCTGAGCAAAGCGGATCGCCTCCGGTAATGGCATATCCTCAAACCAGCAGCTGACCAGTCCGGCCATCAAGGCATCACCGGCTCCGGTCACATTGACTACCGGCACATTAAAGGGTTTTGACCAGCCATTGCCCAGCTCGTTGTCACTGTAATAAACCCCTTCAGGCCCCATGCTGATCACAATACGTTGAATACCTTGCTGATGAAACCAGTTGGCTGCGCTGATGATATCTGCAGGTGACTCAATTTTTTGACCGCTGAGGATTTCCGCTTCAATGCGGTTAGGTTTCAGGGTGTGGATGTGGGATAACCAGTTTCTGATTTTACCGGCTTTACAAGCAGAGACGGTATCAACAAAAATCGGGGCACTACCGGCATTATTAAAAATCCAGGACAGGGCTTCTTCAGTTAAATTACAATCCACCACCAGGGCGCCGGTATGTTGAATTAACTCTTTATCCTGCGCTAATAATGCCGGGGTGAGTCTATCCAGAATGCCCATATCATTGATCGCAGCACACATCTCCCCCTGGTGGTCCAATAACGAGAAGTAGGCGGAAGTGGATTCGTCATGTAATCGATGGCAGCGACTCACATTAATGCCGATTTTTTTCGCCTGCTCTAATAGGGTTGCCCCATAAAGGTCGGTTCCCACGACTGAGATCAAATGGCACTCTTTACCCAGCAGGGCAATATTTTCTGCAATATTTCTGCCGACCCCACCAGGGGTACAGCGAACTTTGCCTGGATTAGAGTCTTCATAAACCAACTCAGCATGACTGTAACCGCAGATATCCATATTAACGGAACCGATAACCAGCACTTGCTCCTGGGGGCAAAGAATATAGCCTTTGCCACGGATCAAGCCTTTTTGCATCAGATTCATAATATGACCAGCAACGGCAGAGCGGCTGATATTGAGCTGACGGGCGATCTCTTGTTGAGGTAACAGCGGATCATTGCGTAACAACTGCAGTATCTGTTTTTCTCTGTGAGTCATTAGCTAACACCTGTTGGTTTTGCAAACATATGTTTGTTTTACCCGGGGTGA
>JBOFSC010000088.1:0-8303 GCA_051651345.1 Enterobacteriaceae bacterium | reverse complement strand
TGGCCTGGTGAAATTTTATGGCGCGGCGCACAACGCCGGTATCAAGCCCATTATTGGTGCCGATTTCCGGGTACGCAGTGACGAGATGGGCGATGACCTCACCTCGCTGACGGTGCTGGCTGCGGATAATCAGGGCTATCAAAACCTTACCCTTCTGATCTCAAAAGCCTATTTGCGCGGTCATATCCAGGGACAGCCGGTGATCGATCGTGACTGGCTGATAGCGCATCGTCAGGGTTTGCTGCTGCTGTCCGGGGCCAAAGAGGGGGATCTCGGTCAGTCTCTGTTACGCGGTAATCAGGTGCTGGCAGAGCAGTGCCTGGCCTTTTATCAACAGCATTTTGCTGACGCTTACTATATCGAATTGATCCGTACTGGTCGCGCTGATGAGGAACAGTACCTGCAGATGGCGGTGGAACTGGCTACAAAACATGATTTACCCGTGGTAGCCACCAATGAAGTCTGTTTTCTGCATGCAACAGATTTCGACGCCCATGAGATTCGGGTGGCGATCCATGATGGCTTTACTCTGGACGACGTCAGGCGGCCGAAAAAATATAGTGCCAAACAGTACCTGCGCAGTGAACAGGAGATGTGCGAGCTGTTTCGGGATCTGCCTGCTGCGCTGGAAAACAGCGTACAGATCGCCAAACGCTGTAATGTGACAGTGCGTCTGGGTGACTACTTTCTGCCGAGCTTCCCCACCGGAGACAAGAGTGAAGAAGATTATCTGGTGCAGTGCGCGCAGGAGGGGCTGGAAAAGCGCTTACTGAGCTTGTTTCCTGATGAAACCGAGCGTGCGCAGAAACGGCCCGAGTATGATCAGCGCCTGCAGATAGAGCTGGAGGTGATCAACCAGATGGGTTTCCCTGGCTACTTTCTGATAGTTATGGAGTTTATCCACTGGTCGAAACAAAATGGCATTCCTGTGGGGCCGGGGCGGGGCTCCGGTGCCGGTTCACTGGTGGCCTATGCGCTGCAAATTACCGATCTGGATCCGCTGGAGTTCGATCTCCTGTTTGAGCGTTTTCTCAACCCGGAACGGGTGTCCATGCCGGACTTCGATATCGACTTCTGCATGGAAAAACGAGATCTGGTGATAGAGCATGTGGCGGAGATGTATGGCCGTGATGCGGTATCGCAGATTATCACCTTCGGCACCATGGCCGCCAAGGCGGTAATCCGGGATGTGGGTCGCGTACTGGGCCATGGTTACAGTTTTGTCGATCGTATTGCCAAGCTAATCCCGCCTGATCCGGGAATGACCCTGGAAAAGGCCTTCAGTGTCGAGCCACAGCTTCAGGAGCTGTACGATGCCGACGAAGAGGTTCAGGCGCTGATCGATATGGCCCGCATTCTGGAGGGGGTAACGCGTAACGCCGGTAAGCATGCGGGTGGTGTGGTGATCGCCCCCACGCAGATTACCGACTTCGCGCCCCTCTATTGCGATCCGGAAGGCCAGCACCCGGTTACCCAGTTTGATAAAAACGATGTGGAATATGCCGGGCTGGTGAAGTTCGACTTCCTCGGTTTACGCACCCTGACGATCATCGACTGGGCGCTGAAAATGATCAATGCGCGGCGCCAGCAGGAGGGTAAAGAGCCCATCGATATCGCCCATATCCCCCTGGATGACAGCAAATCTTTTGAGCTGCTGCAACGGGCGGAAACCACCGCCGTGTTCCAGTTGGAATCGAAGGGCATGAAGGAGCTGATCAAGCGCCTTAAGCCCGACTGCTTTGAAGATATGATCGCACTGGTGGCGCTGTTTCGACCAGGGCCGCTACAGTCCGGCATGGTGGATAACTTTATCGACCGCAAACATGGTCGTGAAGCCCTCTCTTATCCGGACAGTGAATGGCAACATGAGCGGTTAAAACCGGTACTGGAACCCACCTATGGCATCATCCTCTATCAGGAGCAGGTGATGCAGATAGCCCAGGTGCTGGCGGGATATACCCTGGGGGGGGCGGATATGTTGCGTCGCGCCATGGGTAAGAAAAAGCCGGAAGAGATGGCGAAGCAGCGCTCGGTGTTTCAGGAGGGGGCAGAGCAGCAGCAGGTCAATGGTGAGCTGGCGATGCGCATCTTCGACCTGGTGGAGAAATTTGCCGGTTACGGTTTTAACAAATCACACTCGGCGGCTTATGCGCTGGTCTCCTATCAGACTTTGTGGCTCAAGACCCACTATCCGGCGGAGTTTATGGCGGCGGTACTCAGCGCGGATATGGATAATATCGATAAGGTGGTGGGGCTGGTGGATGAGTGCTGGCGTATGGGACTGACGCTCCTGCCGCCGGATATCAACAGCGGGCAGTATCACTTCCATGTTAATGAGCGCGGCGAGATCGTCTATGGTATTGGGGCGATTAAAGGCGTCGGCGAGGGCCCCATTGAAGCGATTCTTGAGGCCCGCAATCAGGGCGGCTATTTCAAAGAACTGTTTGAACTCTGCTCCCGCACCGATATGAAGAAGCTGAACCGGCGCGTGCTGGAGAAGCTGATTATGTCCGGGGCCTTCGATCGCTTAGGTCCCCACCGGGCGGCATTGATGAACTCCCTCAATGCGGCCATGAAGGCGGCAGAGCAACATGCTCGGGCCGAAGCTCTGGGGCAGGCGGATATGTTTGGCGTGCTGGCCGAAGCGCCGGAACAGGTGGAACAATCCTATGCCAGTATTGATCCCTGGCCCTCTCAGGTGGTGCTGGAGGGGGAAAGAGAGACCCTGGGGCTCTATCTGACCGGTCATCCCATCACACAATATCTGAAAGAGATCGAACGTTATGCCGGAGGCCAGCGTTTAAAGGAGCTGCAACCGACAGAACGTGGTAAAGTGGGCATCGCAGCGGGTCTGGTGATTGCCGCCCGGGTAATGACCACCAAAAAGGGCAATCGTATTGGGATTTGTACTTTGGATGATCGCTCAGGTCGTCTGGAGGTGATGCTGTTCAGTGATGTCCTGGAGAGTTATCAGCATTTGCTGGCAAAAGACCGGATTTTGATTGTCACAGGGCAGGTCAGTATTGATGATTTCAACGGCGGGCTTAAAATGGTGGCCCGTGAAGTGCTGGATATCAGTGAAGCCAGAGAAAAATATGCGCGTGGGCTTGCTATCTCGCTTACTGACAGGCAAATTAATGAACTGTTTTTACAGCGTCTCCGCCAGGCATTAGAGCCGCACCGTTCGGGGACGATCCCTGTGAATTTATACTACCAGCGTGCGGATGCGCGTGCGAGAATACGGTTTGGAGCCGCCTGGCGCGTGACCCCGACTGACAGGTTACTGCTCGATTTGCGCACGGTTATAGGCAATGAGCAGGTGGAGCTGGAGTTTGATTAAATAGGAATTCTATGAGTCTCAACTTTCTGGATTTTGAACAACCGATTGCCGAGTTGGAAGCGAAAATCGATTCGCTGACGGCGGTCAGTCGGCAGGGTGAAACGCTGAATGTCAATCTGGATGACGAAGTGCGGCGTTTGCGGGAAAAGAGTGTCGAGTTAACCCGTAAAATTTTTGCTGATCTTGGCGCATGGCAGATTGCCCAGTTAGCGCGTCATCCGCGTCGTCCTTATACTCTGGACTATATAGAGCATATTTTTACCGATTTTGATGAACAGGGCGGCGACAGAGCATTTGCCAATGATCGTGCCATTGTCGGCGGCACGGCGCGGCTGGATGGTCGGCCGGTGATGATCATTGGTCATCAAAAAGGGCGGGAAACGAAAGAGAAGATTCGCCGCAATTTCGGTATGCCCGCACCGGAAGGATATCGCAAAGCATTGCGACTGATGGAGATGGCGAAGCGTTTCCGCCTGCCGATCATCACCTTTATCGATACCCCAGGTGCCTATCCTGGGGTGGGTGCAGAAGAGCGCGGCCAGTCAGAAGCGATTGCCCGCAATCTGCGTGAGATGTCGCAGCTTGATGTACCGGTGATCTGTACGGTGATCGGTGAAGGGGGCTCCGGTGGCGCCTTAGCCATTGGTGTCGGCGATAAGATCAATATGCTGCAGTACAGCACCTACTCGGTGATCTCACCGGAAGGCTGTGCCTCTATTTTATGGAAAAGTGCCGACAAAGCGCCCCTGGCTGCTGAAGCGATGGGCATTACTGCGCCGCGTTTGCGGGAGTTAAAGCTGATTGATACGGTGATCCCGGAACCGCTGGGTGGGGCCCATCGGGATGTGCCCGCCATGGCTGCCTCGCTACAGGAACAACTGTTAAAAGATCTGCAGGAACTGGAGCCTCTGGAGCCAGAAGCCTTGCTGGAACGCCGCTATCAGCGTTTGATGTCTTACGGATATTGTTAGTGAGTAAACTCCTCCCCTTGTAAGGGGAGGCAGCAACCCGCCCCTAATACAATGAATATTCATAAATAATTACATATGGGAAATATATTCCCCGCCTCGCATTGTGTATATTTTGACCTCCGGCAAACAACGGTGAGACAACATATCATGAAAATACGTGTAATTATGTCAGTGCCACTTTTAGTTTTTCCTTTATTATCCATAGCAGAAACAGTAAACACCGATAATGATTACAGCATCGGTGGCGAGGTATCATGCTATTTCACAAAAGGATTAACTTTAGAGAATAACAGAGAGCGGCTGGATATCCCTTCGGGAAAGGGGGCGTTTACATTTGACCATCGCTATCCTTCAGGCACGGCTTATGATGTTGAGGTGAAAAATAACCCTGATGCCTTTCTCTGTCAGGCTGAAAATAATAAAGGGACTGTTAACACCTCTGATGTTGATTCAGTCAAAGTGAGTTGTCATCTGGACCCTTCCATACCCTTTGAAAATTCGCCACAGACAGATCCTCAAGCGAATGTGGTCAATATTCAATTTCAGAACATCTCTCTTCCGACCGACAAATTCTATAATCAATTCAACTACCATATCGCTTTTGCAAAACTCTCCCCCTCTCCTGTCGGTACACGATTTACTGCCGTTCAATTTGCAGCGGGTGGTCCGAAAGGCAGTGATACCCTCTATATCGGCATCAACCCGCCACAACAAGATGAATCATACGATGGACAAGTGCACTTTAGCTATTTTGGCACCCGAGGGATTTTGCCAGAAACCCATCCTCATTGCCGATTACAGGCCGACTATGGTGACGGTATTACCTGTGAACTTAATTACAGAGCCGTACCTGGGCATTTATATTCCCTGACGGTACAGGCTGGCAATCGCACTTCTGATGATAAGACGTTATGGATCGGCTCGATTCAGGATTTGACCCGTGGAAGTCAACCCATTGAAATTGGTCGTTTCTATTTGCAAGATTTGCAGGGCATTGTGCCAAACTCTGCTATCTCCTGGGTAGAGGGCTCTTCTGATCCCTGTTCTGCTCTGGTGGCGACCGATATGTTCTTATCCCCCATCACGTATTATCTTGGGCATACAGAGTATCAAAGCGATGTTTCAGCAGTAGCAGGAGATAAATGCGGGGCACATTATGTGATCCGTAAAAATGCTTTCATGGATGTCAGATATGGTGGCATCCCGGCGGTTGACTAAGCTTTATCTTGGATAAAAAAACAGGCAATCCCTGTTAACCCTAAGAGAAAGCCTGTTACCCTTGTCGATGGAGTGTGCCGTTTTTATTCCCCCATATCGACATCCATCACCTGATAAAAGGCATTACCTGTATCGGCAATATTCCATACACCTAAAATAACCTGATATCCGCTTTGCTCAGGTAGCTGACATTTTATTTCGACAGACTGCTGTGGTATAGCGCCGCCATCATCTCGTTCACAGAAAGGGGTTAAATTAAAATCACTACGTGTCAGTGGCTTCTCTGGATCCCATCCTGGCTTGGTCATATAAAATTTCTAGGACTCTGTTGAATGTTTTGCGGTTAGGTACCAAGTGAAAGTCTGCTCTCCCTGCTGCAATTTCACGTGGTACCAACGATTACTCGATTGCGCATTCAGTTCATTAAAACGATCAGCTCCCCCACTGGCAATCTGTCCATCTGCTGGCCCCGCTTCCGGAAACCCTTTGAACCCCTCAATAGATTGCGGCTCATATTGAACTGCGCCGCAATTCTTGTTCAGTTTCCCGCCTCCTGCAGAACAAAGATAGGCCCGACTGGGTGGAGACGTAATATAACCGTGCTTAACATTGATACTTCCCATATCTGCGAATGTAGACATACTGACAACGAGTGATGCAGCAACAAACAGTATTTTCTCTTTCATGATGTTTACCTCTTACAAGCAAGTTGGTAAGTATCCAACGTCATACTGTTTATCGTGAACCACTATTTCAGTCAACACTTACGTGTTTGATTTTTAGAATAAAACACTATTAACATATTCTCTAACATAATATAATACTATTTAATAACTAGAAATATTATGTCATAACTAAAACGCAGCGTTTCTGGTCAAATCAGCGGCAATGCTGACTCAACGCTCAGTTCTTCTCTTCATCTCATTGCGTGTTGCCAAAGGTTCGTTTTGCTCAATCGCAGGGGGCTGTGAAGAGGATTGAGATCACGCGCAAATTTGACCTTTTCATATAAGGAGCAGAGGTATGGCAGGCAGCTCGATTATTGTGATGGGGGTATGTGCTTCGGGTAAAAGCACCGTCGGTGTGCTTCTGGCGCAAAAGCTGGGCAGAAAATTTATCGATGGGGACGATCTCCACCCCCGAGCCAATATTGATAAAATGGCATCCGGGCAGCCTCTGGATGATCACGATCGCCAACCCTGGCTGGAGCGGATACGGGATGCCTGCTATAGCCTGGAAAATAAAAGTGAGCATGGGGTGATAGTCTGTTCCGCACTAAAGAAAAGTTATCGCGATCACATTCGCGCAGGCAATCAACATGTGCTGTTCTTATTTCTGGATGGAGACAAAGAACTGATCATGCAGAGGATGCAGCGTCGTCAGGGGCATTTTATGAAACAAGGGATGGTGGAGAGCCAGTTTAAAATACTGGAACGGCCCGACGATGAGCCGGACTGTATCATCATCAATATTGATTGCTCTGTGGCAGAGCTGGTCGAGCGTGCCATTGACGCGGTGCAACAGCATAAAGAGGTATCAGCATGACCCAGGCAAAGATAGTTTCCATTACCCGGCGGCTGCAGGCGCGCAGCAGGGAGACAAGGCAGGCGTTTGTACAGCGTATTCAGCGCCAGGCCGCAGCAGGGAAAGGCCGGGCGGGATTATCCTGTGGCAATCTGGCCCATGCCATTGCCTCCTGCTCCCGGCACGAGAGACAAACCCTGCTGGATTTTACCCAGAGCAATGTCGCTCTGATCACCGCCTATAACGATATTTTGAGTGCTCACCAGCCCTATCACAGTTATCCACAGCAGATCAAAAAGGCGCTGGCACCCTACGGACACAGCGCGCAGGTTGCTGGTGGAGTGCCAGCCATGTGTGATGGCGTGACCCAGGGACAAGCGGGAATGGAGATGTCCCTGTTCTCGCGCGATCTGATCGCTCAGGCGACCGCGCTGTCTCTCAGCCATAATGTGTTTGATGCCACCCTGTTACTGGGCATTTGTGACAAAATTGCTCCGGGACAACTTATGGGGGCGCTCTCCTTTGCCCATCTGCCCACGGCATTTATTCCGGCCGGGCCCATGAGTACGGGGATCAGCAATGAGGAAAAGGTGGATATTCGCCAGCAATATGTGGCGGGCCAGGTGGGTAAAGAGGCCCTGCAGGAAATGGAGTGCCGGGCTTACCACTCCTCCGGCACCTGTACTTTTTATGGTACGGCCAATACCAACCAACTGGTGTTTGAAGCCATGGGCCTGATGCTGCCCGGCTCGGCCTTTGTTCCCCCCCATACAGCCCTGCGCAAGGCACTGACTGACGAAGCGGCGCTGCGTATTGCGGCCATGGTACCGGGAAGCGCCCATTACCGACCGCTGTATCAGGTGCTGGATGAAAAGAGTCTGATCAATGGGGTGATCGCCCTGCTCGCCTCAGGGGGCAGCACCAATCATACGATCCATATGGTGGCGATAGCACGGGCGGCGGGCATTCAATTAACCTGGCAGGATATCAGTGAGTTATCAGAGGTGGTGCCTTTGCTGGTGGATATCTATCCCAATGGCAGCGCCGATATCAACGCGTTTCAGCAGGCGGGGGCAGTACCGGCATTGTTGCAGCGCCTCAATGCGTCTGATTTGCTGCATCAGGATGTCACCCCGGTGTTTGGTGAGTTTGCCGATCAGATGACCACTCCACTGCTGCAGGAGGACAAACTGGTGTGGCAGGCTTGTCAGGGCAGCCAGAATCCTCAGGTGATTGCTGCTCAGGGAGAG
>JBOFSC010000087.1:0-1898 GCA_051651345.1 Enterobacteriaceae bacterium | reverse complement strand
CAGACGATATCTATGTCGTGATTGAAATTCCTGCTAACGCTGATCCGATCAAGTATGAAGTGGATAAGAGCAGTGGTGCCCTGTTTGTGGATCGTTTTATGTCCACCGCCATGTTCTATCCCTGCAACTATGGCTATATTAACCAGACCCTGTCCCTTGATGGCGATCCGGTCGATGTCCTGGTGCCTACCCCCTACCCTCTGCAACCTGGTTCCGTGATCCGTTGCCGCCCTGTCGGGGTGCTTAAAATGACCGATGAAGCGGGTGAAGATGCCAAGTTGATCGCGGTGCCCCACAGCAAGCTGAGCAAAGAGTATGAGCATATTCAGGATATCGATGATCTGCCTGAACTGCTGCGGGCGCAGATCTGCCACTTCTTTGAGCACTATAAAGATCTGGAAACCGGTAAGTGGGTTAAAATTTCTGGCTGGGATAATGCCGCTGCCGCCAAAGCAGAAATTCTCTCCTCGTTTGAGCGGGCTAAATAACAGCCGCTAATATCTCCCCGGCCCTGTCTGCCTCCTCGGGTTTTAAACGAGCAAAGGTTAAGCGCAGGGCATTTTGTTTCACCCCAAAATCATCTGCTGGCATCGTCAACATATCGTGACGAAGTAGCTGTTCGAAGCAGCGTTGTGCGCTGATCTGCTCCGGCAGATGGCACCATAAATGAAACCCTCCCTGCGGCACTTCATAGTGCAGTTGTCCGGGTAAATGTCTCTCCAGTGCAGAAATCAGATGCTGACATCGCGTGTGTAACGCCTCTCTAAGCATCGTGAGGTGTTGTCTGAAACTCTCCTCATTCAGGGCATAATTTGCCAGCACCTGAGGAAAAATACTCAAACCAAAATCCATCTCCTGACGTGCAGCAGAGAGGCGGTGAATAATGGCGGCAGGGCCAATCAGCCAGCCAATCCGTGTCATGGTGCCCATCACTTTGGACAGGGAACCGATATAGAGCACATTATCCGCATCCAGCGCTTTGAGCGGCGGCGGCACACTGTCTGGCGCAAAGCTCAGTTGATAATAGGGGTCGTCCTCCACAATAGGGACCCGTAATCGGGAACAGGCTGCGACAAATTGCTGGCGACGCGTCAGGGACATCACCAGGCCCGTCGGGTTGTGAAAAGTGGGATTCACAAACACCATCTTGATATGTTGTTTGCGATGCAGCGCCATTAATGCATCGATACGCACCCCTTGTGCATCCATCGGTAAGGCAAAAATACGCAATCCGGCAGATTGAAACAGGGACAACGCATAAAAATAGGAGGGCGCTTCAATAGCAATGGCATCACCGGCATGGAGCAGACATTGGGTAATTAAAAAAATCGCCTGCTGCGCCCCGGAGGTAATAAAAATTTGCTCCGCATTGCTGTTAATGCGCCCGGATAAGGTTAATTGTTGCTGCAGCGTCTGGCGCAACGGAAAATAACCCGCAGAACTCTCCTGCTGCTCTTCGTTTAAAAAACTTTGCCAGGAGTAGGCGGGGAGTGTGATCTGCGGCAGCAGCTCCACCGGCAACTCCCCCGACGCTAAATCCAGTATCGATCTGCCATGGCGCTGGCGGGCTACATTCAG
This sequence comes from Enterobacteriaceae bacterium, assembly GCA_051651345.1. GTDB lineage: Bacteria > Pseudomonadota > Gammaproteobacteria > Enterobacterales > JBOFSC01 > JBOFSC01. Next base: position 320 of record JBOFSC010000087.1, on the reverse strand, counting down.
ACGCGTGATATTGGCGGAACTCGGCAGAAAAGCGCTGCGGCTGATATAACGTCGCCAGTTGTTACTTTTACCGGTAAACAGACCCCATTTATCGTCACTCACCAGCGTACCACTGCCGGTTTTTTTTACCACAATCCCCCGCTCAGCCAACTGTTCAAGGGCGGTGACCACTGTGGAACGATTCACCTGCAGCAATTGCGCCAGAGTGCGCTCCGACGGCAATTTCTCGCCGGGCAGAAGGGCACCGTGATGAATTTTCTCTTCTATCAGTAACACAATTTGTACATAGAGCGGATGCTCAGAGGAGTCTGGTAGTTGCC
>JBOFSC010000086.1:0-6664 GCA_051651345.1 Enterobacteriaceae bacterium | reverse complement strand
TTTTTTTGCGACTCATGGTCAACGAGCTCATCCCAGGCGAGATCAGAAAAGTATGTTGCTATCGTTAGGTCTTAGTATTTACCCTGTAATGAATTAAAGGTACATCAATGTGTTATGAGCTTAAGTACCTACATATGTTATGATACTAAAAGTGCTAAAAGCGCTTTGCCACTCTTTCCTGGAAGCTAAAATAGCGATAATCACCATCCCTTCCGCATACAGGAACAGTAACCTAAGCCATTCATAACCCACTTGTGATAATAGTGTCCTTAGCCATGCCAGTCTGAAGGGTTTGATGGGAAATGCATTGATTGTTTTGTAAGTTAACCACAGTAACCATATCAGTTCTAATGTTGATACGACTACTGTGGAAATATAAGCCCCTGGGAATCCCCAGCTAAAATGATAAATAAAAACCCAATTCAATATCCCGTTTGCCAGAATAGTGACTGCATAGATATAAACTACTCTTCCACCCTGATTACAGGCAAACAGGCACATAGTCGCGATAAACACCAGCATCCTGATGGGGATACTGACTGTCATCCCAAATATACCTTGCCGGGCAAAATGGCTAACCTCCTGGTCCGGCAATAAAAAAGCTGCAATTTGTGGGTAAATTAGCAACCCCAGAAAAACCAGAATAAGCGATATCACCAGTGTCAGCCCAAAGGACGAAGCAATCACCGCAGCCCTGTTTTCAGTTTTTTCTCTGCTAACGACGACTGAAATGACAGGACCAAGAGCAAAGGCAACAATAGCATCAATAAACATCAGACGGCTCGGCGCTGCAAACGCGGCGACAGCTTCCTGTCCCAAAGGGGCTAACATGATGAGATCGGTCTGCGACAGCAACCTGCTGGCGATAAAACTAAATAGCATGAAACAATAGCTTTTAAACAACTGCCCTGTATTTATTTGTAGATGCTGTTCCATTTGTTTAGCTCCAACTGTTTTGGCGTGATACCCCCAATAAATTTATTGTACGATTTGACAGAAAGTTATACCCAATTAACTTGAATATGCCGTTAGCTTCCTCCCCTGGCAAGGGGCTATCTCTTGATCACAAATAAGAGAGAGCTGACTTTTCCTCTTGTATGTTTATAGGGGTAAAAGCAAGACTGACATCACACCAAATGCTGACGGCTAAACTCCTTGATCCCCTCCATAATCGATTTCGCCATTTGCTGTTGGAATGCGGCACTTTTCAGTTTCTTCTCTTCCTGCAAGTTGCTGATAAAGGCGGTCTCCACCAGGATGGAGGGAATATCCGGTGCCTTAAGAACCGCAAAACCCGCCTGCTCGACTCGCTTGCTGTGCAGCGTATTCACATGGGTCAGCCCTTTGAGAATGGTATGACCAAACTTAAGACTGAAATCGATGGTTTTCGCCTGAATCATATCGATCAGGGTGTGATCCAAATAGCGATCGCCACTGCGGCTGACACCGCCTATCTGATCCGCCTCGTTCTGGCTGTTGGCAATATAGCGGGCCAGGGTGCTGGTGGCGCCTTTACGCGACAGGGCAAATACCGAAGAGCCTTTGGCGGAGCGGTTGGTAAAGGCATCGGCGTGAATGGAGATAAACAGATCCGCACGCAGCTTACGCGCTTTGGCAACCCGCACTTTTAGTGGAATAAAAATATCTTCATTACGGGTCATATAGACCCGCATCCCCGGCTGTTTCTCTATCAGTTTTTTCAGGCGGCGGGCAATCTGTAACACCACATCTTTTTCGCGGGTACCCTGACGTCCAACCGCACCCGGATCTTCGCCACCATGCCCCGGATCAAGGACGATCACCAGGGGCTGCTTACTGTTCCTGTGCTCCCGCAGCGGCGTACTCTTCCCGGACGGCTCCAGCGCCTCTCCCCGGTTATACTCCTCCAGCAACGCCAACAGAGGATCATCGCTGGCTTTGGCCCCGCTGGCAGGATAGAGATCCACCACCAGACGGTGGGCAAAGGAGGCCACGGGTTTTAAGGAAAACAGTTCAGGATTGATCGGCTGCTTCAACTCCAGTACCAGACGCAGGGTTTTGCTGTCATATTGTCCAACCCTGATGTGGCGAATATAGGGATCCGACTGCTGCAACTGCTGACCCAGATTGCTTAGCACGCCGTTTAATTGCACGCCCTCAATATCCACCACCAGACGCAACGGATTGCTCAGGGTAAATTGACGATAGTGCAGGGCACTGTTTGATTCTATGGTGAGACGGGTATACGCAGAGGCAGGCCAGAGTCGTACCGCCACCACCTGTGATGCAGCAAAGCCAATGCGGCTCACGGAGAGTAACCAGGTAGCTATCCCAGCTTGTAACAGTTGACGACGTGAAAAAGTAAAGGGTCCTGACATAACGTTGTGACTCTATTCTGGGTGATCTTTTTTTATCCTGACAGCAGAAAATAACGCTAATAGTACCCTCTCTTTCATAAATTAAGCGACCCAATTTTCACTTCTTGACAACTATCGCTTGCCAAAGCTTACTGGATAGAATAAAAATACACTTTATTGGCATAAAAATTCACATGAGGGTTTTATGAAGGAACGTACTACGGAACTGGTTGAAGGTTTTAGACACTCTGCCCCTTATATCAATGCACACCGTCATAAGACCTTCGTGATTATGCTGGATGGCGAGGCCATCGCCCATGAAAATTTTAAAGGCATTATCCACGATATCGGCTTACTACACAGTCTGGGTATTCGTATGGTGGTAGTTTATGGTGCCCGTCCGCAGATCGATGCCAATCTGACCAGCCGCCAGTGTCAGCCCGCATTTCATAAAAATATTCGTATTACGGATTTGCCCACCCTGGAACTGGTAAAACAGGCCGCCGGTCAACTGCAACTGGATATCACTGCCCGTCTCTCTATGAGTCTCAGTAATACCCCAATGCAAGGGGCCCATCTTCAGGTGGTCAGCGGTAATTTCGTGATCGCGCAACCCCTTGGGGTGGATGAGGGTATCGACTACTGCCACAGCGGTCGGGTACGGCGTATTGACAGCCAGGCGATTCATCACCAGCTTGCCGGAGGTGCTATCGTTCTGGTTGGCCCGGTGGCCGTGTCAGTCACCGGCGAGAGCTTTAATCTTAGTTCAGAAGAGGTGGCCACTCAAATCGCTATCGCCCTTAAGGCCGATAAAATGATTGGTTTTTGTGACCAGCAGGGTCTGCAGGATGAGCGGGGATCGATTATTTCCGAACTGCTGCCCGACAGGGCTCAGCACTATTTACAGAGGATGAGCCAGGCGGATCAGACCCACAGCGGCACCGTGCGCTTTTTACGTAGCGCTATTGCCGCCAGTCGGAGCGGCCAGGTAAATCGCTGTCATCTGATCAGCTATCAGCATGATGGCTCTCTGTTGCAGGAACTGTTTTCCCGGGAAGGTATCGGAACTCAGATTGTCACCGAAAGCTATGAAAAAGTGCGCTCGGCCACCATCGACGATATTGGCGGCATTCTGCAACTGATCCGACCACTGGAACAGCAGGGTATTCTGGTGCGTCGCTCTCGCGAGCAACTGGAGCGCGAGATCGACCGCTTCACTATTATCGAAAGAGACAGCACCACCATCGCCTGCGCAGCGCTGTACCCCTTTGAACAGGAGAACATGGGCGAAATGGCCTGTCTGGCAGTGCATCCCGACTATCGCAGCTCCTCACGTGGTGAAGTCTTGCTGAAACACATTACCACCCAGGCGCGGCAACTGGGCCTGGAACAACTGTTTGTACTCACCACACGCAGTATTCACTGGTTCCAGGAACGGGGTTTTATCCCCATGGAGATAGAGGAACTGCCGATGGAGAAACGGGCCCTCTATAATTATCAGCGGCGCTCAAAAATTCTGGTGCAGCCGCTAATTTAAAGTGCCTGCTGCAAACGCTCCAGAAGTCCGCTACTGCGCTCAGTCACGGTATGAACCGCTTTGCTAAACACCGTGTCGCTGCATAGCAGAGTCAATTGCTGCCTCGCGCGGGTAATGGCGGTATAGAGCAGTTCGCGGGTCAGCAAGGGGGTAAAACGATCCGGCAGCACCAGCAGGGTATGATCAAACTCTGAACCCTGTGATTTATGCACGGTCATCGCATAGGCTGTGTCATGTTCTGGCAGACGATAAGGGGGCACCGTGCGAATAGAGCCATCCGGCAGTAGAAAACAGACCTCCGGTTCCCCTTGCTCATCTGCCAGCACAATGCCAATATCACCGTTATAGAGCTCCAGCAGGCGATCATTGCGACTGACCATAATCGGTCGTCCGTAATACCAGAGGCGCTGACTGGTGCTACTGCGCCGGATCAGTCCCTGCTGCTGCAGCGCCTGTTCGATGCGCTCATTAAGTCCCCTGACACCAAAAGGGCCATCCCGAAGGGCGCACAGCAGTTGAAAACGGTTAAACGCCCGCAAAATAGTGCCCGCATCCGCCCCCTGTGCCACCAGCGATAAATAGTCACCATAATTGTGCACACACAGGCTTAATAACTGACCATAGTCGTCACTGCTCTGTAGCGGATACCAGGCCAAATCGCTAAATTGTCCGCTAAAACAGGCTAGCGCCTGTCGGCTCTGCCCCCTGTTAACCGCCTCGGCCAGGTGACCAATCCCAGAGTGCTCTGCAAAACGATAACTTTTTCGCAGCAGACACAGATTATCGCGCAATGGAAATGCCTCAGAACTCTCTTCACCGGAGATCGAATATCCCGTCAGTCGGCTTAACTGCCGCGCCCGCTGCGGGCTGTAACCCTGCTCAGCCAGACGACACAGATCCCCCAGCACCGCACCCGCCTCGACAGAAGCCAGTTGATCCCGATCGCCCAACAGCAGCAAACGTGCCCCTGGGGGCAGCGCATCCACCAGGCGAGCCATCATCGGCAGATCTACCATAGAGGCCTCATCCACCAACAGAATATCCAGATGCAGGGGATTGCTCTTGTGATAACGCCACTCCCCTCCCTGTCCATAAGCCCCCAACAGACGATGCAGTGTTGTCGCCTGCTCTGGAAACTGGGCCAGCACATCAGGGGCAGATTGTTTAAGAGAACGTTGTAACTGCTCACGTGTATGGGACAGCGCTTCTGCCAGACGCGCCGCTGCTTTGCCTGTTGGTGCCGCCAGTTGAATACGCAGCGCCCTGCCCTGATTTAACAGAATCAATACCGCCAGCAAGCGCGCCACTGTGGTGGTTTTACCCGTACCGGGGCCACCAGAAATTACCGCTACCTGTCGGGTCACGGCCACCGCAGCCGCCACTTTCTGCCAGTTAATGTCGCTCCCAGGCTCTGCAGGGCCAAACAGCTGATCCAGAATCTCAGGAAGCGTCTCGCTCTCGGTTTCACTCCCCGATGCATGCTGTAAATAGTGGGCAATCCGCCCTTCATCACGCCACATCCTCTGCAGATAGAGACGACCGTGACTGAGGACCAGCGGCGTCGCTTTATCTCCCTCACTGACCGCTTCACTGCGCTGTAACAGGTCAAGACAACGCAGCAGATCCGGTGAGCCAGCCCGTTGCCACATCTCTGCCGCCAGTTGCGGCTCGCGCCCGGCAAACAGGCGCTCCGGGGTAAATCTGCTCAGAGGTAAACAAACATGGCCCTCTCCTGCCTGGGCACTGACTGTAGCAGCTAACAGCATCAGCAATGGTGCGTTGTCATCGGCCAGTAAGCGGGCAAAGTGCAGATCCAGCGCTCGCAGACAGCCTCGCTCCACCGCCTGCTGCAACAGCGTTAACATAGGCTCTCCTCCCCACTAAACAGCTGATCCATGCCCTGCACCAACTGCCATGAAGGACGACAGTAAAAAATACCCTGTCCCTGTTTTTCCGCTGTCATACCGCGCAGAAACAGATAGAACACGCCACCAAAATGGCGCTGATAGTCGTAATCAGGTAACCGCTGTCGTAACAGGCGATGCAGCGCCAGAGTGTAGATCTGATACTGCAGATCATAGTGATGTTCACACATCGCCCTCTCCAGAGCGGATTGGCTATACGCCTGTTCATCGCTACCCAGCCAGTTGGATTTATAATCCAGCAGGTAGTAACGACCTTGCCAGCGAAAAACCAGGTCGATAAAACCCTTTAGCATCCCAGTCACCTGGTGAAAGTTGAGCGGCGGTTTATGCTGTGACAGCGGGTCATACTGTCTCGCCAGACTGTCCAACTGTTGCGCCTGTAACAGGGTATTGACAGGTAAATAGAATTGCATCTCCACCTGGCGCTCTGATGATGGCAGGCAGGAGAGTGACAGGGACTCCGGATACAGTGGCACCGTCAAAATCGTCTGTAACCACTGTTGCAGTACCGGCAACCAAACCGGGTCAAATCCGTGTTGCAGCAGTGGCTGGTGCAGATTTTCCACTTCTACTGACTCAGTAAAGTCAATACTCTCCAGCAAACCGTGCAAAAAAGTGCCCGCCGCCGCCCCCTTAGGAAAAGTATGTACCGTCAGTGACTGCTGCTCGTTCTCCTGCGGGTCACTGTCACCGGCAGCTTCAGTATCCAGATGGGGTAGCAGTTCCTGCAGAGGATGGCTGTTTTGCTGCAACAGGGCGCTGTAGCTGGTGACCCGCCACAACTCCCGCAACTCCCTCTGAAACCGGCGAGCCGCCAGATGACTGCCTTCGGGTCGCCACTCCTGCCATGGGCGCTGATCTGGCTC
>JBOFSC010000085.1:0-6041 GCA_051651345.1 Enterobacteriaceae bacterium | reverse complement strand
CTGAGCAGGGCCAGGACTATGATATTGTTCTTGGTAATTATCATAGTGTCTCAGTACACAATATTTCAGGGAAAGCACTGAAAAAATGGGATACACCATTGTGTAAATAATGGTGGGCAGTACCAGTGGTAATGCGAATCTGAAAGTAGGTAATGAGCTTAATATCAAAAGCCCTGATGTACTTGTCGGAAGCCCAACTGTGCGAAAATGTACGTTAAGTGGCATTTGGGCCAATGGCATCTCTCAACTATTGACGCTGAGTCACCTGTGATTTATGGTGTATCTGCTGTCGCAATATCGACAGTCAGGGTTGAAAGCCTGAAACGTAGAAGCGGACATAAACCGCTTAACATTGCGGTTTTTTTACGTCCGCACTATACCAAGTAGCGCCATTTCTATGGTGAGGTATGGTGGGGGAGCGCTTGCGCTCGCCGGGTTCTTCTACACCGGTCTTTCAACTCTGCCATATCTCACCACCCCGGTTGAAAGCGGATTGGTGGGGTACAATAACCCTGTAGAAGAGAGGCTGCCATCATGGCTATACCCTATCCCTACCCTCAATTTATACCTGTCTCTTTGCTGCCCGCCAGAGAGGTGCACCATGCTTGAGCTAATAGACCGCACCCCACTAACCGCAGAAGAACTAACCGAGCAATGTTTCACTCTGGCCTGGCTGGCAGTGGAGACAGAGCACAATGCTTTAAAGGAGTCGTTGTTGTTTATCCTGCTGGAGAAAATCAGCGCCTTGCTTGAGATGTTGATGTGCTCACCCTGTCAGCCAGAAGTTCACCCATGAGTAAGCAATCCCAGGCCCTTTTATAGGGTCTGGTTCACTGACTGATTTCACCTCAAGTTGCTTGCTGATATCACCTAGCTGCGGTACTCTGATGGCTATAAAATAGTCAACCCATGCTTTGGGAGGTACAGGAAATGACCAATAAACCACAAAGCCGACAAGATGATATCTGGATCGTTATCGGTAAAGGGTTAGGTGAAGCCTTAAAGATGGTGTTTTCTGCTTTCCTCTTTATTTTCACATCCGGCAAAAGTAGCGGTTCTACAGACGAAAAAATAAGAGAAGAAAACGGCATAGGTGAATTCCGTAGTGGCCATAGTGGGTTTGGGCACTATGTGAACGGAATGAGAACAGACGCTGACGATGAGTAATACACTTGGCTATCACTCATCGTTTAATTTAACTATTTCTTACCCATCCCCTTGGTTGCTACAGTTTTAACGACTTCCGTCGCAATTTTGCCTCCTTGCGCACCGGCACTTTGACTGCCACTTGAGGCATTCATCACTGACTGAGATATCGCTAAACCAATCTGTACCCCGCTCCAACTGATAGCCCCAAACCAAAACATTGGCAGCACAACAAACATAGCTCCCAACACCAGATTCATGATCCACCCTTCCGCACCAACGCTGCTAAACCAGTTGTAATAGCCGTTAACGCCGGTGTATACAATTTCAATCAGCCGATCATCCAGCCAACTGCCCAGTTCCCACCAGAATGTCACGAAAATAAGCGCAAACATGGCAAATGTCAGCGTGACCACTACTTTGGGATCGTATGCACCAAACAGCATCACCAAAGGAATGCAGATAACCATGGCCATCATCAATATACCATGCACCATCGGTAGCGCCTGTCGCAAGGCATCAAACGCCGGTAACTGGGTTGCTTGCGATGAGAAAGCCCCAAGGCCACTGGTCAATTGTTTTAATTCACCACCAAGCCCTACCCCAGTACCCCGCTGACTTCCCGTCATATAGGTCTCATGCCCTGCGGATATCAACGTGTTCTGCGGGCTGACCAGCCAACGCAATAGATTTTCCTCCCAGTTGACTGGGCCACGGGTTTTCATCCTTTTCACCGTCCGGGCATCGAACGCCTCAAACAGACGGGCTTTTAATCCAATATCTGCCGCGCTCCACCACTCCCTGCAACTTGGATACCCTCCCCGACCGACATCAGGATAGCCACTGTCCCGACTCTCGCTGTACGGCCATTGCTGTCTTGGTGTGGTAGAAGTGTAATAGTCATAGTACCCGGCGGTATTAAGGAAATAGCTGGAGCCAATCCATCCCACCGAGTTGATGGTGGCATCAGTGAGCTGGCTATTGGTCGATTTGAGCTTGAAATAGGCTTTGGAGTAGCACTGACCGGCAAACTCCTGTACCTCCTCCCTCACCACCGGATCAAGCAGTTTTGTATGCTGAACCTCAAACCGCAGTTGGCGCAGCTCCTTACCGCAAGGGATGGAGGCAATCGCCGCATGGGTCATCCCCTTTGACAGGTTATGCACCAGATACCACCACATGGGTACCCTGGCAACCTGACCATTAAAATCATTCAACAGCCCACTGTATCCCGATTCATCTGGCTTCGGGACATTGGTGCCACATTGTTTAGAGCGCGTCTGATCAAATTTCATCACCGACAAATCGACCTCCTTGAACGGCATGGCACAAAACAGGATAACCACAAACGCCACGTACAATACCTGCTCAATACGCGGCAGAGCCAGAGTTCCCTTGTTGCCCTCGTCATCCCCCTCTGTACGCACCTTCAGCCAGACGGCTGCAACTTTCAGCACCAAAGGCAAGGCAAATAATCCCGTGGTCGTGATGATGATCCACAGAGCGTTATTAATTAACCACCCCAGGAATACCAGGAAAAACTCCAGATAACTGTCTGCTGTCATCACATCCCCCAACGGTAACTGGTAAGCTCAATCAGCAGTGCCAGGCACACCATCATCACTTCGAGCCGGTACACAGAACCCGGAGAAGGGACCTGACGCAACAATGCCGACCGCACACGGTGCAACCACATGGCGGCCACGATGCTATACAGCGAGAGTCGCCAGATAAATAATGGGACTCGCGCCCGTTGCAGCCACGCCATCAGTACGGACTCATCTTTAACCAGATACAATCCCAGCGCGGTTAAACTGCCACAGAGCAGCAGTATCCCGGCTATCGAGAAAATGACTGCCATGGTCTTACGCCAGCCACGCATCACCACTTTGTTTGCCGGGATTTCGGTTTTAGAGATCTTATCGGGCAGTCCCATCACTCCTCCTTAGCTTTGCCAAGCCCCTGGAGAGCCCCATCATTTTGCTGACTGTCCTGACGCAGGCTGTTATCCGCTTCCCGCGCTTCCTGGCGAGTGATTGTTACCAGAATGGAGTTATTGCTGATGGCTTTGCGTATATCCATTTCATTTTTCAGCGCCTGGATCTCTCTGTCTAAAAACTCCAGACGGCGATCAGATTCTTCAATGGCTAACCGCTGCTCTGCCGCGTTAGGCTCTGACTGCCCAACGACCAACATACGACGCATAGCCAACGCTGTTGTAATCGTCTCGGCCATCGCTAATTCCCCGGCCAGACGCTGCACCAGGGCACCGTTATCTGGATCATCTTTCAATGCCTGGATCACACCACGCGTTACGGTCAAATCACCGGTTTTCAGCTTTGCCAGATTGGCCGCATTAGGGGGCAGTTTACCGTTTACCAGTTTGACCAGGGTGTCCAGATTCTCCTGAGTCGTCGTATCTAACATGGGAGAGAAACCTTCTCCTGGTGTCGATACACCGGGTTCATTTTCCAGACCACCGCTGCCGCAATCCGCTCCCTGAGCGCATGTTCGAATGGCACGATCCCCGAGAGTTTTGACAACAGCCTCCGCCGCCTCTGTACTGCTCTTGAACTTTTGGCATAACGAACCATTACACGATGAAGCACTCACCGCAGCATCACTGGTGACAGGCTGTTTATTCAGTATGTTGTAGCCTGCTTTCGCTAAGTCATAGGTTGGCTTAATCGCTGCCTGCCCACTCCCACCCTTTTTCTGGCCACCAATCCATTTCACTCCTTCCTTTCCTGTTGATTTCTGTTGTTGATTACTGGCTGAGACAGCATCGGGAGTGCTGGATATGATTTTTTGAAACTCTTCACTGATCGCCGCCTGTGTCCACTTGTTGGAAAACACGTAGTCTCCCATTTTCTTCGACATCGTCTGGCAATTAAGTTGAGCTTTATCGAATGCGAGATTAGCCTGAAGAACGCCATTAGTGAGCAGCTCGTATAACCCTGGATTCGCCCTTTGGATAACCATCGCCGGAAGGCTGGCAACTGCGCCTGTTGCACCGTTTATCACATCTCCCATCAGGTTTTTGAAACCTTCGGTCGTGCCGTTAAGCTGGTTCTTAACTGTGGTGCTCAAATCGAAGTTGCCGCACATCAAATCATTATTCCAACTGATACCCAGCCCTATTTTTTCCATATTGTTTGAACTGGGAGGCATGGATAACACCGTTCCTCCACCGATAGAGTAAAACAGGTTATCGTTCACCGCCCCTTTCATCGCTTTGCCATAACCGGCCTCGCCCTCTTCTGCACTAATATCAAATACCGCAAATGCCAGAGGGCTGAGTAATATGGCACTTGCCAGTGCTCCGACTTGCAAAAACACTGTTAATTTCATTGCCTGCACTCCTTTAATTTAGAAATCAGTGCTATATAGAAACTTCTGTCCTCGCTTTTTGCAGCAGGAATAGGGTTGCCAGAGCGCCCAGGCTTAAGCCCCCTTCTCTGCTATCGGGTTGTTGTTGTCCGGGAACACCGCACAGGAAGAAGAGACAGAAGGAGACAGACGCTGCCATTTGTGATTTTTGCTACCGGTATTTTCGATAACAGGCCCTGGTGGCCAGTAACCATCTCGTTTTTTTGCCGTCATCGGGTTATATACATGGGGTTGGCCGGTGCGCGTGATAATATCTGCGGTACGTTGTGCCACTACCGCAGCGGCCTTGTAATCATCAACCTGGGTAACAAATCCACTGCGCGGATAGATATTACCCCACATATCCTGGCTGAAGCCTATCTCCCTTTGCCCCGGTGTCACCGCTTCCGGGTACACATTCTCAGGAAGACCGGTACGCCATACCACAGCATCCAGAGTGCTCAGGAAATAGGGCATAAACGCCGTGGCCGAACCAGGACAGCTATACCCTGTCGATCCCAGAAAGTTATTAAATGCCAGCGCAGACAGGGCTGGATGACCAATTGCATCAGCATTCTTATAGCGTAGATTGTCTTTCCGTAATGCCCGTTTCTGCTCATTGTTGCCACCCCCTTCAGCTATCCCTGGAATCCCCGTTCCCAACATGGCCACTTCAGACCAGGGGTTACCTCCCGTTTGGGAATAGCTGGAGATCACCGCATTAGGCATATAGTGTTTCACTTTGACTGAGGTACGAATACGGCACCCACCCCAGCTACAGTAGAGCCAGTAACAAATACCGGTAATTCGATATTCCAGACAGTTCAGGGAAAGGGCACTGGTAATAATTTGTACCGAGTTGATAGCACTGGCCGGTAATGGCGGTATTACGCTGTACAGCAACAGGGCCGTGATAAATTTATGACGTGGTAAAGGGATAAGTGTCATTGCTTCCCCTTATACTGAGCCAGTTTCTGTCTGGCCAGAGTCACGTCTGCCGTACCGTACACCACATAATTATCGTCAAACACGACAGCCGGGTATTTCTTTAGCCCCAGACTGTATGCCCGCAAAACGCCCTGGTAAGCATTCACTATCTGTTGCTCTTTCTGCTGCCAATCGGGGAACTGCAATATCGCTTTGGCCTGCAACTCTGCCTGGCGAGGGTCGGAGGACAGTTCAGCAAACAGGTCACGCTCGATAGTTTCTGGGCCATCCAGATACACCATCTGGTATCCGTCACTTCCTGTTGGGGGATGCTGACTGTCGGTGTATACCACAGTCGCCGCCTGTAGCGGGATAGCGGCGCAGCCGACAGCCAGCAGGAATACAGCGTTGCATTTTTTAATCACATATCACTCCTGTGGGATAAAGCCACAGAGTGACGTGCATTGCTGACAAAAACAGCAAACAACTCGAAATGAGTTGGGAAAAATTAGTCTGCAGTAGGGGAAAGCATTTCCTGGAAGGAATCTGACAGGCAGCGAGGAGTATATAGCTGACTAACCAAGCCTACCGCCGGGGCT
>JBOFSC010000084.1:0-8385 GCA_051651345.1 Enterobacteriaceae bacterium | reverse complement strand
GTTACTGCCCCCGGTACAGTATCTGGTGGAGCGTAAATTGATCCCTTATGTACGGGTGCATTATCGTACCAACCCCACCACTCCCTCCGGTCAACCTCCTGCTAACAACAGTGCCGGGCGTACCATTGAGGGGGAGTTTAAGCGCAAGGATGATGAGTGAGTCGATATCATTTGCGTGAAATAAACGCCAAACAAAAATAAAATAGCAATAATTAATTTGTAAAATAGTGTAAATTAAAGAGGCTAAAAACGGACTTGCCTGCAGCAGCATGACATCCTGATGTGACTTCAGAGAGAACTGAAGGAAACGGTGAATAGTATCCAGAGGTGGTTATTCATCGTGATGCACAGAGTAAAGAGAACATCAGGAGATAGTGTAATGAACTATAAAGGGAGAGATAAAACAGCCTCAACGCCATTGTGCTCCTCACTACTGTCGGGACTGACAAATTGCAGACAGAAGGGCACTCAGCACCAGGAGAGAGACTTTGGCGAAGTGATGCTGGATAAGCTGGCAGCGGAGTTGGATGACTGGAAAACAGCACATTTTCTGGCACCTTTCATTGAGGAGACGCTGTTTAATATGACCCCGCCTTCAGAGCAACCGAGCTGTTATGATACCTTGATCGCCTTCGCTTTTGGGAACAGACCCAATGACAGTGGAGATCCGAATCAACTGGCCAAACCCGGGCCCATGAATAAAGTGCTGGCGGATTGTTGCGCCGCGTTCTACCGGCGCAATCCCGTGCCCATGTACGTTCAGTGGGAAATAGCGCGCTATCTTAACGGTGGCGGTTATGCGGATATCCCGTTAAGACATGTGATTTCCATTGAACCTTACTGGGATGATCAGGGGAAATTGATTTACCTCAGTACCGATGGGGTTGCGGAAGTGATCGTCAACAGGTACTTCAATGGTCATCCTGACGCCATAGGCAGAGCGGCGATCATCGGTCACGGAGATCACGTCAAGCGCTGTATCATGACCTGCCGGGCACGGGGTATCAACAGTTCTGCGGCACAAAGTATTCAGTTACCCTACTGGTATGATGAGCAATCAGATCAACCCTGGACCAGAAGGCGAGAGCTCTATCTTTTGCAGGATATGGCAACCCGGTTGTTGATGCTGGCACAAAGCAATATCAGCCAGGCTTATCCGCCGAAACAGTAAAATGAGTGCTGTATATCGCCAGATATACAGCACCTGCCGCCATCATACGTTGATCTACCATCATATCAGTTGCCAAAAACGCAATAAAAAGATTTTATATATCAATAAGTTTTAATCTGTCGCGTTAAAACAGATAAAAATTTTCATCTTTCCCCCTTGAAGCGGTTGCCAACGCCCCCATCTTAAGAACCACGGCATTGCCATGCGGCTTCAAAGCATGGCCCTGAATCGAATCCCTATATCTGACAGGACCTTCTTGAAGGAGATCAATCAATGAAAATTCGTCCATTGCATGACCGAGTGATAGTCAAGCGTAAAGAAATTGAATCAAAGTCTGCTGGTGGCATTGTGCTAACAGGCTCTGCTGCAGGCAAATCTACCCGAGGTGAGGTGTTGGCTATCGGCAATGGCCGTATTCTGGAAAATGGCGAAGTGAAGCCGCTGGATGTGAAAGTGGGCGATACCGTCATTTTTAACGATGGTTACGGTGTAAAGTCGGAAAAGATTGACAATGAAGAAGTGCTGATCATGTCCGAAAGTGACATTCTGGCGATTGTTGAGGCGTAATAACGCACTCTGTTACCTTTTAAACTGATACGAGTTAAGGGAAATTTACCAATGGCAGCTAAAGACGTTAAATTCGGTAATGATGCACGTGCAAAGATGTTGCGCGGTGTGAATGTACTGGCAGAAGCAGTTAAAGTCACCCTGGGACCTAAAGGTCGTCACGTAGTGTTAGACAAATCTTTTGGTGCACCGGTTATCACTAAAGACGGGGTTTCCGTTGCACGTGAAATCGAACTGGAAGACAAGTTCGAAAATATGGGCGCCCAGATGGTTAAAGAGGTGGCCTCTAAAGCGAATGATGCAGCAGGTGATGGTACCACCACTGCAACCGTACTGGCTCAGGCTATCGTCACAGAAGGGCTGAAGGCCGTGGCGGCGGGTATGAACCCGATGGATCTGAAGCGCGGTATCGACAAAGCGGTTATCGCTGCAGTTGAAGAGCTGAAGAAAATCTCCGTTCCCTGTGCCGATTCCAAAGCGATTGCTCAGGTTGGAACGATCTCCGCTAACTCCGATGACACTGTGGGCAAACTGATTGCCGAAGCCATGGAGAAAGTGGGTAAAGAAGGCGTTATCACTGTAGAAGAAGGTACAGGTCTGCAGGATGAGCTGGATGTGGTTGAAGGTATGCAGTTTGATCGCGGTTACCTCTCTCCTTACTTCATCAACAAGCCAGAAACCGGTTCTGTTGAGCTGGAGTCTCCCTACATTCTGATGGCAGATAAGAAGATCTCCAATATCCGTGAGATGCTGCCTATCCTGGAAGCAGTTGCCAAGGCGAGCAAGCCTCTGCTGATTATCGCTGAAGATGTTGAAGGTGAAGCTCTGGCTACGCTGGTAGTGAACACCATGCGTGGCATCGTTAAAGTCGCTGCGGTTAAGGCGCCTGGATTTGGTGATCGCCGTAAGGCCATGCTGCAGGATATCGCCGTACTGACAGCCGGTACGGTGATCTCTGAAGAGATCGGTCTGGAGCTGGAAAAAGCCACTCTGGAAGATCTGGGCCAGGCCAAGCGTGTCGTGATCAACAAAGACACCACCACCATCATCGATGGCGTGGGCAAAGAAGCCGATATCAAAGGCCGCGTAACTCAGATTCGTCAGCAGATCGAAGAAGCCACTTCTGACTACGATCGTGAGAAGCTGCAGGAGCGTGTTGCTAAACTGGCTGGCGGTGTTGCCGTTATCAAAGTTGGCGCAGCCACTGAAGTTGAAATGAAAGAGAAGAAAGCACGTGTAGAAGACGCACTGCATGCCACCCGCGCTGCTGTTGAAGAGGGTGTGGTTGCCGGTGGTGGTGTGGCTCTGGTTCGCGCTGCTGTGGCTATCAGCAACCTGCAGGGTGACAACGAAGATCAAAACGTCGGTATCCGCGTTGCTCTGCGTGCGATGGAAGCGCCTCTGCGTCAGATCGTTGACAACGCAGGCGAAGAGTCCTCTGTTGTGGCTAACTCTGTTAAGAACGGTAAGGGTAACTACGGTTATAACGTCACCACTGAGCAGTATGGCGATATGATCGAGATGGGTATCCTGGATCCGACTAAAGTAGCTCGTTCTGCTCTGCAGTTCGCCAGCTCCATCGCCGGTCTGATGATCACCACCGAGTGCATGGTGACTGATATGCCGAAGGAAGAGAAGATGGATATGGGTGGCGCCGGTGGTATGGGCGGCATGGGTGGTATGGGCGGAATGATGTAATCGCCAAAAACCACTATTGATAAAACCCGATATCCGGTCCGTTCCTGGGCCGGATATCGGTCTCCGTATGGAGTCCGAATTTCAGATATGGGGGCAATCCTGTATCCCAGCATAACAAAGTGACACAATTAATTTATTAAATAACCTCTCACTGATTATCAAACTAATTGATAAAATAATCGCAACTTTCTTGCAATGTGGACGTTATTGAATATGGGTTGTGCCGACAAAGATCAAATAGCTCGCATGATTGCGGCGCGCCTGAACAGATTGCCTTTTATACCCTAAATGGGAGTCTTACTCTTTATGATTAACAGACTATTTCTTGTACTGTGGCTACTATGCTTCTCTCCCTTTGTACTGGCAGCCGCGAAATTTTCTTCGGTAGATAACCCTGGATTTTACAAGGTAAGACTCGGCGCTTATCAAGTCATCGCCTTGTCAGACGGAGTGACAACACTGCCTGCCAGAGAGATACTGATCAATGAGTCCAGCGAGAATATTGAAAAGCAGCTTAAAAAGATGCACGATGATGATCCCGTTACGACATCGGTGAATGCCTACCTCGTGAATACTGGCAAAAAACTCGTCTTATTTGATACGGGTGCCGGTAGTTTTTTGGGCGCAGAATTAGGGAAACTGATTGCCAACATCAAGCTTGCCGGATATACGCCGGACCAAATCGACGATATCTATATAACCCATCTGCATGCCGATCATATTGGTGGCCTTATTGCTGATGATGCTCCCGTGTTCCCTAATGCCACGCTGTGGGTCGAAAAGTCTGAAGCAGATTACTGGCTTAACCCTAAAAACAAAGCCAGGGCGAGCGAAAGCACGCGTCCGTTCTTTACTAAGGCGGCTCAGATTCTTAAGCCCTATCAACAAAAAGATCGGCTAAAACTGTTCACAAACCCCTCTGTGGGGGAAGGTATTACTGTGTACCATGCCTATGGACATACTCCCGGTAGCGTACTCTATAAGATAGAAAGTCAGGGTAAAATTCTTTTTGTGGTGGGTGATCTGTTACATGTTGGTGATATTCAGTTTGAGAAACCCAATGTCGCTATCAAGTTTGACAGTGATCCGGCAAAAGCAGTGGAAACCAGACAGCACTATTTTCGTCAATTTTCCGAAGACGGTGACGCCATCGCAGCGGCGCATCTTCCGTTCCCCGGCATTGGATATGTCATAAAAAATGGGCAGGGCTATCGCTGGAAACCGCTCAATTACGGTGAAAATATCCAGTAAACCGCTCGTAACTCACTTCACCCGCCGCCTCCTCCTAAAACAGAATCTTGAACCGCAGGTGATGACATCATCGTCACCTGTTTTATGTGATCTGTTACTCAAATGTATCAATAAGGTTTCTTGTGTGAGTGGTTAGTTAAGTTTTTGCTTGACGAACTCCGCAGGCCATTTATATTGGCTGTGTAATATTGGAAACAAAGTTTCATATATGAAACTTTGTAAGGAGGAATAATGAGTTGGCAAAATATCTGTCATCAAGATCAGGTGAGTGAGGACTTCCCTTTTGCTGTGAAGATAGCTGACAAGGAGATAGGCATTTATCTGGTTGACGGTGAATATTACGCGCTGGAGGATGTCTGTCCCCACGCTTATGCCCTTCTGACACAAGGTTTTGTCGAAGAGGGTAACGTTGAGTGTCCTTTGCACGGAGCCGTTTTCGATATTAAAACAGGCCGTTGTCTAAAAGAACCTGGAGGGCGGGATTTAAAGTCCTACCCTGTGCGCCTTGTTGATCTGCATATTCAGATCAAACTGTCAGCAGAGGAGTAACCGATGACTATCTCAGCAGATTTCAATCCATTCCTGCCAGACACACAGAAAGTGATACCCACCAATGAAGGGGGCAAAGGCATTATTCATCAGCCAGGTGAATATCAGAATATTATCTGGCAAACCCGCCATCGCATTCCGGACAGTTTCGAACTTGCGTTAATCAGTGCACTGGAATCGCTGTTTGCTGATGGCGTGCAGGAGTTAGCCGACATCGTCAGTCAGCTGAATGCTCAACGCGTGTTGGATCGCAATGGTCAGGTCTGGACTGAGGACACATTTCAACATTTTCTTGCTGTTAACGGATACTGAATAGCGATTAAGGAGCAAGGATCATGGCAACAGAACAGCAGCAACAACAAGAATTACAAGCTTATCTGGATAGTGGCATCCGGGGGGTATGGTATCCGGTACTGGCCAGTTGGGAAGTACATCACCATCCTCTGGGAATTACCCGACTGAATGAACAAATCGTGATATGGCGCGATACCGAAGGGGAGGTTCATGCGCTGGAGGACCGCTGCCCCCATCGTGGTGCAAGACTCTCTCTGGGCTGGAATCTGGGTGATCGCATTGCCTGCTGGTATCACGGTGTCGAAGTGAATGGCACCGGGAAGGTGGTCGATGTGCCTGCGGTTGAACACTGTCCGCTGGTAGGAGAAGCGTGCGTTAAAGCGTATGCGGTACAGGAACATTTTGGTGCTGTTTTCCTCTATTTCCCGGTGATCGAAGGGGAAACACCACCCGATCTGGTTTTCCCGCAGGAGCTTTGCGATGGGGAGCAGTACAGCCATTTTCTCTGTAGTGCCAGTTGGCAATGCAACTATCAGTTAGCGCTGGAAAATGTGATGGACCCTATGCATGGTGCCTATCTGCACTCTTCATCGCACTCGATGGCGGAAGGGATGCGACAGGCACAAATGGTGCTGGAACCGACTCAGCATGGCTATCTGTTTAAAAAGAGCGATCAGGCCGGGGTGAATTTTGACTGGGTGGAATTCGGCAGTAGTGGTACGAACTGGCTGCGTCTGTCTATCCCCTATCGCCAGCGCTTCGGACCTGGCGGACATTTCTGGATTGTTGGCATGGTGGTACCGGAGGATAACGATCATTGTCGAGTCTTCTTCTGGCGTATTCGCAAGGTACAAGGCTGGCAGCGTAATCTATGGCGCTTTATGTATCGCAACCGTCTGGAGAAACTGCACTGGGATGTGCTCGAGCAGGATCGCATCGTGCTGGAGAATATGGCGCCGGATTGTCGCAGCCGTGAATATCTCTATCAGCATGATGTGGGCATGTCGCGTCTGCGTCGGACTTTCACCAATCTCGGCAAAAAACATCTGCAGCAACAGCGGCAGCAGGCCACTACAGCACAAAACACCCTGCACCCACAGGAGGCATAATGACAGCGCTTCTGGCCGGATTAAGAGTTGTCGTCACTGGGGCTGCCCGGGGATTAGGGAGCAGTTTCGCTCAGGCCATCGTGCGGGCAGGGGGCCAGGTTGTCCTCTGCGATGTCTTGCACGATGAGTTGCAGGCGACAGCAAAGGCATTGCGTGCTGCCGGTGGCGAGGTGGAAGCCTACACTATCGATTTGGCACAACCTGAATCCATCCGTGAAACCTTTACCGCAATAGGCCGTGCCGGGCCGTTGCATGGGCTGGTGAATAATGCCGCCCTCGCGACAGGGGTAGGGGGTAAAAATATGATGGAGTATGATATCGGCTTGTGGGATCGCGTGATGCAAGTGAATGTGCGCGGTACCTGGCTGGTGAGTCAGGCTGCGGTTCCCCTTCTGGAAGAGGCGGGCGGAGGCAAGATAGTGAATGTGGCTTCCGATACTGCCTTGTGGGGAGCCCCTAATCTGCTGGCTTATGTCGCCAGCAAGGGGGCCGTGATCGCGATGACCCGCTCGATGGCAAGAGAACTGGGGAGTCGACGTATCTGTGTTAATGCTATCGCTCCCGGTCTCACACGGGTTGAGGCGACAGAGTATGTCCCGGCTGCACGTCATCAGCTGTATGAAAACGGGCGGGCACTGACCGGAGAGCAATATCCACAGGATGTGGATGGCAGTGTACTCTACCTGCTTTCGCCGCTGGCGGATTTTGTCACCGGGCAGCTACTGCCGGTCAATGGTGGCTTTATCTTTAACTAAACGTGAATAAGAGTAGAGAGCATTATGACGCAAGAGCAGGAGTGCCGTTATCTGATTCCGGGGCTGGAAAAGGGACTGAACATGCTGCTGCAGTTTAGCCAACAGCGACGTGAGATGACCTTTGCGGAGTTACAGCGCCTGGGGAAGTTACCCAAGGCCACGGCCTATCGTGTGGTTCAGACTCTGGAACACATGGGGTTTTTACAGCGTCATCCCCGTAACAACACCTTTTCCCTCGGCATCAATGTGTTGCGTCTGGGATTTGAATTCATCGCTTCGCTGGATGTGGTGCAACTGGGACAGCCGGTGATCGAACAGTTGCGCGATCGCAGCCAGTGCAGCAGTCACCTGGCTATCCGTGACGGTCAGGATGTGATCTATGTGGCCCGGGTCAGTGCGGCGGAGGCCCTGATCAATGAGGTACGGGTGGGCACCAGGCTGCCGGTACATCGTACCTCCCTGGGGCGTATGCTGCTGACGGATATTTCCCGAGATGAATTCGACAAGCTCTATCCACAAGTAGCATTACCGTGCCAGGGCAGTGGTGGTCCGGGCGACAGAGAGACGCTTTGGGACCTGGTTCAGCAAGATAAAGAACAGGGCTATGTGATCGGCGAATCGTTCTATCACTATGGCATCTCCTCCATTGTTTTTCCTATTTACAACCGTGAAGCCAGGGTGGAAGCGGTCACCAGTATTCTGGTGCCCTCTGATCAAATCCCCGGCAAGGACAAAGAGAGGTTGATCGATGAAGTGCGTCAGGCAGCACGCAGAATATCTACATTGCTGGGTGCAGCAGATCAATAAATAAACTGAATTATACCCAATTAACTTGAAGATGCAGTGAGCTCCCTCCCCCTTGTCAGGGGGAGGAGAAGGTTTCATTAACTGAAACTTGAAATACTTTGGGTATAGCTTAATTACCACAAGTCGTTGCGAGGTTCTCACCTTAAAGGACTGGGGCTTTTGCACGCCAAAAAAGGCGAAAACA
>JBOFSC010000083.1:0-6447 GCA_051651345.1 Enterobacteriaceae bacterium | reverse complement strand
TGTTTTGGCGAATGATCATTTGATCATGATCACAGCACACTTTCCACTCTTTTTTCTAAAAATACGTCATTTTTTCTATCGTTATCAGTTGGTTGATCCTAAAGATCCTACGTATATAGCGAAAATAGAAGATGATATTGCGGATGAGGAATATGAACCTGAAATAGAAGGAGCTGAAGATATTCGTATTCATTTGGCGGATCTGGATGCTGATCCGATGACTCAGGATGAAGCCAGTTTTAATGATACCTTCCTGTATTGATACCAGTATAAAGGTGAAGCTATGAGTCGAATTGATATTAAAACGGTAACAGGTTCATTGAATCATATTGAAAAAGAGATTCGGCCTGATAGCAATAGCGCCAAAAAAATTGAGCAAGCCATATTTAAAATCAGAAATGTGCTGCTAAATTTATTCTCTTTTATCTCTTCGGTAAAAAAATTTAGCGACAGGCAGAAAGAGTTAAGTCAGTTTACTCAGGCGCTGGTAAAGCAAATTGTGATGGCGACACCTGATGAAAATGGCCGCTATTGCGTAGATATTATCGTTAATAATGTGGTGATTAAATTGGAGGAGCAGGAAGATCGCTCCATTTTACTCTATAGCGCTGATACCAGGGATAGCCCGGAGCCAGTGGGTCATTACACGTTTAAGGGGCTGCGTGACAGAATTATCCGCACCCCGGCATTGATGGCGCACCTTCCTCCTGAGTGGCGCGAGGCAAGAGAAGAACCGGCAGCTAAAAGAAAGCATGTTCATTTTGAAGAGGCGCACAATAAGCTGCATGAGTTCGACTCTATGATCCAGCCCAGGGAGACAGAGGAGGTGGAGATGATTGAGCCTATGAGCGAGGAAGAGGAGTACGGGGATATATTGTACTCTGGCACTGCAGCGCCGACTCAGCATGTCCTCTATACCAGTTGGGAAGAGTTGGAAGTGGAGCCTCTGGGGGATTACTATGAGGTGGACAATATCGCTACAGCAGAGTCAGAGAATCTCGCGGCTATGCCGACACCAGACAAACGTTACGTTACTGCCGATGGTCAGCTCTATGATGTGCCTGCGCATCTATACACATCAGAGAGCATGCCTGCTGTACCCCCCCCGCTTCCTGAAAAGGCCCCTGTGGAGGTGACAGATGATGCGGTGATCTATGACACACCCAGCCATCAATATGTGATCACCGATGAGGGCCAGATCTACGATGTACCTCATCAGCGTTATCCGGCGGACCGCAAGCCGGGACAGCCACCTGAGGAGGTTCAGGATCAGTCGGTGAAAAAAGAGGAACCTATTTATGCCACAGTCAATAAAGTGAAGAAATAAAGAGTTACTGATAGCTTGCGGATGCTTGCGACAAATTGTTGCATTTTGCAATCCTGCGTACTATGCTTAAGGCACAATAACGTTGGCTTTAACAGGTAAATCGCAATGGCAACAAGCATCCGTTTAGATGACGATTTTGTGATTGATGTGAAGATTCACGCTGAAGCATCCAGTCGCAGCGTACCAAAGCAAATCGAACACTGGGCTAAAATTGGGCGTATTGCTGAAGATAATCCAGATCTGCCCTATAGCTTCATCAAGGAGACTTTATTAGCTAAAAGTGAAATCGATAATCACAAGGTGACGTGCTATGTCAGAAGGACACGAAGATCAAAAGATTGATGTTTATGAGTCCAGGCGTTTTAGCAAGGCACTCAAAAGGCTTACAGAGCAGCAACTGGTTATTGTTGAAAATGAGATCGACGCCATCATTGAGAATCCTACCATCGGGGAGTTAAAGAAAGGGGATTTGAGTTATTTACGCGTACACAAGTTTCAATTAGATAATCAGCTCACGCTGCTAGGCTATAGCTGGCTGGAAGAGAAGATTGAACTTTATCTCCTCAGCTTAGGACCTCATGAGAATTTTTATCAAGAGCAGAAACAGCAGAGAAAGTCAGATCTGAAACTTATTGATTAGAGATATTGTTCAGGGCACAGAGGCAGCTCAACCTGCCTCTGTGCCTTGTGACAACTATCCATTTTTCTGCAGCACCATCTCAATGGCAGATTCCGCAAATGCGGTGCGGGTCTGGTCAAATCGCCCATAACCATCAAGGTGGCTATGATCCAGGCGTTCTATCTTCTCAATACTAAAATCACCTTTGAGGGATTGTAACAGTGTCAGGATATTGATGGAGACAGGTGACCAGCTTTGTCGCTTATGGATAGTGAAGGTGTGTTTATGGTCGCTGTTATAGGTGGAGGGCCAGACCCCCTGCTCATAGAGATCCTCGTCAGGCACCGTAATCACCAAATGCCCCCCAGGTTTGACGACCCGTAACCAGTTGCTCAAGGCAATGCCAGGATCGTAAACATGTTCCAGGCAGTGCGCCGAGTAGACAAAATCGAACTCATTATCCCCGACATTGGCCAGGTATTGTGCGTCCCCTTGCGCTAAATCATAGAGGGTGACTGCGCCCATTAAAGGGAACAAGGGGCGGTATAAGCCAATGCTGTCCGGGCCGCCACCGATATCAATACCATTGCCCACCAACCAGCGGGTGCAGAAGCGAGCATCCATAAGCCGACGATTGATCGAGATACAGGTCGATCCTGGCACACCCAGGTTGAGTGTGAAAGGTGTGGTGATATCACCGGAGACAATCTGGGTGGTGAGGGTACAGGGCCCCCACTCCTTCGGCCATAAGACAACATATCCTTGATCCTGCTGACAGAAGTGGAGCTCATGGGAGATGGCAAAAGGCTCCGGCAAACGCTGTTCAGGCAGAGAGCGCCGGGCATCGTCAATGATGATCAGGCTGTTATCGGCTCTGCCCTGCAGTTTATTCAGTTCGCTCAAAACCGAAAGCGACACATCGGCGCGCTGCTGAGCATCGCCATCAGGGCTATTCTGTGCGTCAGCTCCGGGATAATGGGCACAAAGCAACAGCAAGCTACGCTGGGTTGACAGAATATGGTGCACTTCTGCAGAGTCAAGAAAAGCCAGGCTATCGCAGTTCATCACCTGTAGCTGCGGATGCCTGGGCACTTGCGCAAATTGCTGCAAGTGATTTTCGCAGGAGAGTACTTGGGTAAATCCCTGTGACAGAGCATACAGACTGGATGTTCCCTGACCAAAAACCGTGTCAATCAGGTGACTGACATGATGTTGTTCAACCAATGCGCGCAGTGCAAAACGTTTAAGTGAACCCATGAAACATCCTCACAGTAAAAAATAGCGGCGATCGCAGGAGGTAACATTGAGTATAGACGGGTTGGTTTTTTCAGGATTTAAATTGTTAATTTTGTGTGAATGCAATCAATATAGAACCCGATTAGGTGTTTATTGACACATTTTATCGAAAGTAATAGAGTTTTTTCTTACATATTGAAAATAAAGGGGTAACAGGATGGGTAAACTTGTCATTTATCAGCCAGACGGTAAATCTAAAGTTTCAGTCAGACTGGAAGGAGACACCGTTTGGCTGACCCAAAAACAACTCTCTGAGATTTTGGGAACATCAACTGATAACATTGGGTTACACCTCAAGAATATTTATGCCAGTGGTGAATTGGTCGAAATAGCAACTACCGAGGATTTCTCGGTAGTTCAGCAGGAAGGGCAGCGTTCCGTTAGCAGGAAAATAAAGCACTACAATCTTGATGCCATCATTTCTGTTGGATATCGCGTCAACTCAAGAAGCGGCACACAATTTCGCCAATGGGCAACTGGTATTCTGCGCGATCATTTAATGCAGGGCTGGACGTTGGATCGTGCTCGATTCGAGCGTAATGCCGCTGAACTGGAGGTGGCGCTGGCTCTTGTCAGAAAAGCTGCGCAATCCTCCGATTTGATAGCAGAAACGGGCAGAGGGTTGGTCGAAATCGTTAGTCGTTATACTCAAACTTTTTTGCTACTGCAACGCTACGATGAAGGATTGCTTACCGATCCCAATGGGACAGTGGGTGGGAAAAGCTATTTTAAAATCAAAGAGAACGAAACAATGACTGCAATTCCAGCCTGTCCCCAATGCGGCAGTGAACACACCTATTCTGATGGCATGATGCTGATCTGTCCTGAGTGCGCTTATGAGTGGAACCCCGCCGAGAGTCAGAGTGGTGACAGCGACGAGCGTATCGTTAAGGACAGCAATGGCAATCCCTTAGCCGAAGGGGATTCCATTATTTTGATTAAGGACCTGAAACTCAAAGGCTCTTCTACCGTACTGAAAAAAGGCAGTAAAGCGAAAAATATCCGCCTGGTAGAGGGTGACCACGAGATCGATTGCAAGATTGATAATATGAGCGTGATGCTAAAAGCCTGTTTTGTCAGGAAAGGCTAAACCCCAAGCCGATTGGCATTTTGAATTAACTCCGCGATATTGTGTGCATTAAGCTTACGCATCAGATTCATACGGTGTGTCTCCACGGTTTTTTGACTGATGGAGAGCACATCGGCAATATCGCGATTGCGTTTGCCTTCAGAAATCAATTTGAGTATCTGCTGTTCCCTCGGGGTTAACAGCTCCAGTTCCCCCTCAGGCTGACGGTCAGGCTGGTGAATTTTGCTCTGATCCAGGGCCGGATCGAGAAACAGATGTTTTTTCACAACACTGTCAATGGCTGCCAGCAGCACAGATTTACCACTTTTTTTGAGTACATAGCCTCTGGCACCGGCCAGCAGGGCTTCCCGGGCGCTCTTCTCCTCCTCTCTGGCGCTGAGGACGATAATCAACATTTCTGGCCAGCGTTTGTGTAACTGCCTGATCACATTGATGCCATCCATGCCGGGTAGCATCAGATCCATAAAGACCAGATCCGGCTTGAGCTTAATGCACTGTTCATAGACCGTCAGGCCATTTTGCACCACGCCCACCAGTTTAAATTCCGGGTAGGGTTCGAGACAAATGCGAATGCCGTCACTGATCAGCGCGTGATCATCGACAACCAGTATTTTCAGGCCATCTCGCAACGACATGGTCATAAAGCCTCCGGACAGAAGGGGGAAGAGTCCTCTAATAGTATAGTGAAGGAAATTAAAAGTGAGGCCGGGCAAATTCAGGTGATCACCCGATACAGTAGATGCTGTCAGTAAACCAAAATAAATATATCTGCCATCAGTGGGGATCATAAATTCAGGTCAACACCTGATACACACATCTCTGTTTGTCGTCAAGACTTGTAGAGACTATCTCTATAGCACAAGAGGCCATCATTATGAACTTTACTGATGTAGTTAACCAATTTAATACCCAGCTCAATGATGCCAGTACTAATATTTCCACGGTATTATCGACGTCTCAGGTAACCGATCCACAAAAGATGCTGGAACAGCAGTATCTGTATCAGAACTTTGTCAATATGGTGGCTTTTGACTCCGCTATTACCAAAGCTTTGGGCGATTCTGTTTCCGGTATTATTGCCAAGATGCCAACATGACGGGGGCGGATAAAAAGTTACTGGTTTCAGTGGCGGTGGCCGCAGCCAATAATGGCATGGCCGCGCAGGCATATGATGTGATGGCGCTATTCCCTCAGCTAATCGTCGATGAAGAAGATCGACATATCTGTCAGGCCGTTATCTATTTTGTTCTGCACCAATTGGATAAAGCGCTATC
Organism: Enterobacteriaceae bacterium; assembly: GCA_051651345.1. Lineage (GTDB taxonomy): Bacteria > Pseudomonadota > Gammaproteobacteria > Enterobacterales > JBOFSC01 > JBOFSC01. The sequence goes on along the minus strand of JBOFSC010000083.1, from coordinate 841 downwards.
TGAACTGGCACAGTGTGAAAGCGAGTCGGCCCGGACACTAAGACTCCTGATGAAAGAGAAGGGCACGCTAATGCGTCCGCCCCAGAGTCGTCATTGAGAACGGGAGAGCTTATATGGATGCTACCGCGATTTTTCAATCAGGACTGCTACAGTCCGTCACAGATAAGTTGGCCCAACAAGATGCGGCTCCTGCTGATCAAGCCTTAATCGATAAGTTTTCACAGCTGATGAAAACCGGCAGTAGTGAACTGAGTAAGATTAAGGAGGTGGCGGGTCTGGATGGCACCGATCTGCAGGGGGTAAATGCCACCACACCACCGGATATCATCTCAGTGCAGAAGGCACTTGAGAGTCAAAATGCCCTTACCAATCTGATGGTGACCACGGATTTAGCAACCAAAGTGGCGGCTTATTTATCTTCATCGATCAATAAACTGGTTAATCTACAATGAAATACGTCAAATATTCTCTTTTGCTGCTGATGGTATTCCTGCTGGCTGGCTGCAAAGTGGATCTTTATCGTAATGTCCCTCAGGAAGAGGCCAACCAGATGGTAGCACTATTGCTGCTTGATCATATTCCGGTTGAAAGTACGCTGGATCCGAAATTAGGTACAGTAACTTTACGGGTGGATGAAAAAGACATGATTAACGCCGTGGAGTTGCTCAGACAAAACGGTTTGCCCAGGCCGCACTATGCTTCCATTATACGTAGGATCTTTAGGATCAACCAACTGATAACGATAGAAAAAATGACGTATTTTTAGAAAAAAGAGTGGAAAGTGTGCTGTGATCATGATCAAATGATCATTCGCCAAAACAACCAACACAACCACAGCACC
>JBOFSC010000082.1:0-4584 GCA_051651345.1 Enterobacteriaceae bacterium | reverse complement strand
ATGCTGGTACAGCTCGCCGGGTTGTAACCAGCAGTCAGGCTGTAGCCACTCTGGGTGATTAGGGCTGTCCGGCAGAAATTCACTCTCCAGGGCAATACCGGCATAGTTGTCGTAACTGCCCCCTTCACGGTTTGGGGTTGCTGCCAGAAAGTTACCGCTATACAGATGCAGAGCGGGTAGCGTGGTGTAGAGATGCAACTCGACTTTACCATCCGCAGAAGTGAGAATCGCCGCAGGCTTGGCTCCGTTACGACACCGCTCCTGCAACAGAAAGCCATGATCATAACCCTGACGCACTTTCTGCGCGTCATCCTGTAAAAAATCCCGGCTCAGGGGTTTGCGCTGACGAAAATCCATGCCGCTGCCTGCAACAGAACAGAGTGGCGCACAGGGCAGACCAGCCAGATCCGTGGGCAGATAGTGATCGGCAAACAGTTGCAGATGATGATTGAGGGCACTGCCGGGTTTCTCGTCCAGATTGAAATAGGCATGGTTGGTGATATTCACCGGACAGGGACGATCCACCTCTGCCTGATACTCAATGATAACGTGGTTATCCTCGGTCAAACGATAGCAGACAGTTGCGCTCAGGTTGCCGGGAAAGCCCTGATCGCCGTCAGCAGAGCGTAATTGCAGAGTCACCTGCTGCTGAGATTGCTCGACAATCGACCAGCGTCGCTGGCTAAAATTATCGGGCCCACCATGGAGTTGATTAGGGCCCTCATTGGCCGCCAGAGGGATCGACTGGCCCTGATAATTGAGGTGTGCATTGGCGATGCGATTGGCATAACGGCCCAGAGTGGAGCCCAGATAAGCCTGCTGTTGTACATATTGCGCGGGAGTGGCGCATCCCAGCAACAGCTCACGGGTCTCCCCCTGAGGCAGGGGCAAGCGGCATGAAACCCAGGTGGCTCCCCAATCCAGAACCGAGATACTCATCCCATTGCTATTGCTCAGGGTAATCAGGGTAAAAGGTAAGCCATCGGGGGCCTGGTGCGATGAATGGGTTAACATAGTACGACTTCCTCACGCTGACAGATATTATTGGGGATATCCCTGAGGGTTGGCAGATTGCCAGCGCCAGGTATCCTCCGCCATCTGCTGTAAAGAGCGTTTAACCTTCCAGTTAAGCTCGCGAGCGGCCTTGTTGGCATCGGCCCAGTTAGCAGGCAGATCTCCGGGTCGACGGGGGGCAAAGTGGTAAGGAATCGGATGTCCGCAGGCATCACTGAAAGCCTTTACCATTTGCAGCACACTGTAACCGTGACCAGAGCCCAGATTATAGATATGTGCACCCGGCTGATCTTGTTTCTTCTGCAGGGCGGCCAGATGGCCTTCTGCCAGATCCATCACATGAATATAATCGCGAATGCCAGTGCCATCGGGCGTCGGGTAATCATTGCCAAAAATAGCCAGTGACTCCCGCTTACCCACCGCCACCTGAGCGATATAGGGGGTCAGGTTATTGGGAATACCCTGCGGATCTTCTCCCATCAACCCGGAAGGGTGTGCCCCTACCGGATTAAAGTAGCGCAGCAGTGAAATACTCCACTGGGGTTCGGCCACCGCTAAATCCTGCAGACACTGCTCCACCATCAACTTGCTGCGTCCATAAGGGCTGGTGGGGGTGCCGCAAGGCAGTGACTCCAGATAGGGAGGCGGCTGATCGCCATAGACGGTCGCCGAAGAGCTGAAGATCAGATTATGCACTCCCGCCTCGCGCATCGCCTCAACCAGGACCAGGGAACCATACACATTATTATCATAGTATGCCAGAGGTTGCGCGATCGATTCCCCCACCGCTTTTAAACCGGCAAAATGAATCACACCAGCGACAGGATAGCGGGCGAAGAGATGGCGCAAGGCATCGCGGTCACGCACATCTGTCTGGTAAAACAGAGGCGACTGGCCGGTGAGGGTCTCAATGCGCTGTAATACGCTGGCCTTACTGTTGACCAGATTATCGATGATAATGGGCGTATATCCTGCTTCTGTCAGGGTGACACAAGTATGGCTGCCAATATAACCACAGCCCCCGGTTACTAAGATATGCATATCAGTTCCTCTTCAGACCTCGGTCGTTTCGGTGCGATATCCACAGGGAACATCGTCCGGAATAAATTGCAGGCGATGGGTGATACAGTCAGGTGTATCCTCCAGATGGTGTGACACAAACAGGAGTTGCGTCCCACCCTGGCGGATCAACAGATCGATCCAGTGCCTGACCCACTGTCTGTTCAGTGGATCCAGTCCTTGTAAAGGTTCGTCCAGAATCAGTAGAGGAGGCCGTTTGACCATCGCTCTGGCGATTAATAACAGCCGCTGCTGCCCCCAGGAGAGAGAGTGAAAGGGCGCAAGGGCCTGCTGTTGGCTAAAACCCAGCAGTTGCAACCACTGCTCTGCCAACAATCGATGCCGGTCAGCCGCCGCCTGATACAGCCCGATAGAGTCAAAGAAACCGGACAGGATCACATTCAGCACGCTGGTGGCGACACGATAATCCAGATGCAGCGAGTTACTGACATAACCAATATAGCGCTTTATTTGCCAGATAGTTTCTCCGCTGCCACGTCGATGTCCGAACAGAGTCAGATCGTTACTATACCCTTGCGGATGGTCGCCGGTCACCAGGCTAAGCAGGGTGGATTTACCGGCCCCATTGGGGCCGACAATATGCCAGTGCTGGCCGGGTAAAACCTGCCACTCAAGGTGCTGCAGTATGGGGCGCTCGTGATAAGTCACACAGCCGTTATGCAGCGTAATCAGGGGCTCACCGGGGGGCAGATGCACTTGCTCTGAGGCAATGGCCACTTCAGGTAAGGTGATGGTATCGAGAGCGGCACTATAGGTGAATTGATGAATCATCGGATAGGAGAGCATCTGTTCACGTAACCCGCTGCGTACGACGGAACAATCGGCAACAATGCCGATATGTGTAACAAAATCAGGGATTTGTATCAGACGATTGACTATCAACACCAGAGTCACCTTCTGTTGCACCAGGTGCCGGAGCATCTCTGTCAGTTGTGCTCTGGACTCACTGTCCAGACTATCAAATGGTTCATCCAGAATTAGCAGATCCGGTTGCTGCATCAGCGCCTGGCAGAGCAGCACCTTACGGGTTTCGCCGCTGGAGAGATATTTAAATGGACGGGTTAACAGCGTCTCAATGGCAAACTGCTGTGCCAGGGCACGGCAGCGCTGCGGATCCCGCACTTCGGCCTGAATAATATCTGCGCTGGTACGACCATTCTCTGCGTCCTCTTCTGTAAACAGATCGCTGTTATTGCGTCGCCACTCCTCTTCCATCAACGCTTGTAGCTGCTCAAAAGAGAGACGGGAAATAGTCTGATAATGATTATCCCGAAGGCCGCTCAGTTGTAACAGTGAGCCCTCCAGCGCGCAACCCAGTGCGGATTTGCCACTGCCATTGGCACCGACAAACGCCCAACACTGCCCGCGTTCTATGGTCAGTTCCGGTAGTGTAAAAATACGGTTATGATCCGCAAGGCGAAAAACCCCCTGGACCACCTGCAGCAACGACATGGATACTCTGCTCCCTCCTGCTTCCTGTGGCTAATAGTGTGCATGAATTGTGGTATGACCGCCAGATAGAATATCTCTATACCCCACACCAACCTGGATCGCTGCTCTTCACAGCGATCTCATCTCACCCCACCGCCGCAATAATCACCTGTTCTGCCGCAAAGCAGCACCAGAGAGGCATCTCAACCTTTAGGGCCAGCGCCTCTATTTCCGTCCGGGGCAGTGAAGTCCAGAGCACGGTGCCGCCGTCGAGTTGCACCGCGACCTCCCCATTTTGCTGCTCATATTGCAGATGGGTCACATGCCCGGCCAGTTGATTCTCCATCTGATCGCCTGCCCCCAAACCGGTACACAATCTGATAGCTGGCGCTTTAAGCAAGGCCAGCACCTCCCTGCCAGGCACCAGATCCAGCCTTTGTCGACTCTGACTGGTGATCGCCACCCGAATTTCTGTCACCCCATCCAGCAACAGCAAATCCACATACTGCAACAACGGCTGCTGATCATACCGTAACACCGTGGCAAACAACTGATTGCGGGCACTGGTTTGCAGAGAGACTTTGGCGATGGCCATCAACAGACTGTCCAGGGGAAATTGCTCATCCTGCAGCACATTAAACGCCTTCTGCTGCAGGGTATGCATCAGGTCAAACAACTGAATCAGCCGCTCACCATAGCGGGTCAGTTTGGCACCGCCGCCGCCTTTACCTCCGGTCATACGCTCTACCAGCAGCGTTTGCGCCAGTTGATTCATCTCATTGATGGCATCCTAGGCACTTTTATAACTGATACCCGCCAGTTTCGCCCCCTGGCTGATGGAACCGGTTTGATGAATCATGCGCAACAGACTAATACGACGGGGATCGGCAAACAGACGATTATTACGTTTCAGGGTAAGCAGAACTTCATCAGACATAGCAAGAGACTCTGACAGTAATCATTGGCCTATTCTACCCCTTTGTGGCTTCCTGACCAATCCGCTCATTTTGTGCTTTTAACAATCCCATGGAGTGATTATACTCACAGAGTTTATTGCCG
>JBOFSC010000081.1:0-2479 GCA_051651345.1 Enterobacteriaceae bacterium | reverse complement strand
GGATAGCGTAGATTACCTGCCAGCCAGCCAATCATCGGGGCCTTATGATCCGCTTTACTATAGATATGCACCGGTTTGATAGTAATCAGATTAAGATTGGTAGGGCGCGTTGCTTTGCGTACTATGGGATAGCGCGCTGACTCTGCCTGCGACAAGCGGTGCAGCGCTGATGCAGTGATAAATCCGCGCCCGTTACCAAAAGCAAATTGCGCTTTTTCCCCTGTGAAAGCGTCTGTTTGTATCCTGACACCCCGATATAACTCCCCCACCATCTGGATGGTATCGCCCACCTGGGCATGGATTTCACTACTTTGTTTCACGGTAGAGTGGTCACTATATTGCACCGGAGTGGCTGCCGGTAGCGCCTTCACAACGAACAGCAACACAATAAAAAGTATGCCAGGGACAAATGGGAAGCGGATCTGGATCATATATCTGTAACAGTGATTCAAGGTATTATCTATTATATTCAATTGCTCAGACTATGCGAATTATAGATTCGTACCTGTCTCTTCAAACAGCGCATCTATCTGCCGCAGTACCTGCAACAGAGGCTCCGCATCAGCCAGAACCTCCTCAAAATAGGGGGTCAGCGCCAGGCGCTGGGGCAGGGGTTGCTCCTGCTGCAGTAAAAGTTGCATACGGGGAATAAAAACCCATTGCAGCCACTCATGGGCCTCCATGGTATCGAGGCAAAAAGGTTCAGGACTGGCAAAACGCTCCGGAGAGGGAGACAACGATTGCCACAATAATAGCTGCTGCATCACAACAGGCAGCGCTGTTAACAGTTGCAGTAGTCGCTCTCTGTCAGCAGGGGATCGATATCGCATATTTAACTATGAAGACTCTTGTGAAATAGCATTAAATTGTGTCAGCAGATCCATCAACTGGGCCATTTTTTCCGGTGAGAAGCGCCGCTCAATTTCCTGATACTCCTTATCTATTTGCAGCCTGGCCCTCTCATACAGCGACTGCCCTTTTGGGGCCAGAGAGATATATAGCTTACGCTGATCGGTCATTGGCTTAAGACGAAACACCAGGGCATCCCGCTCCATCCGCGACAGAATACCTGTCAGACTGGGACGCAAAATACAGGCCCGAGTGGATAATTCATGGAAATCTATTGCTTTAGTATCGGCCAACACACGGATAATACGCCATTGCTGCTCCGTCAGATTGTACTCATTTAATATCGGACGAAAAAAACCCATTGCAGTTTCACGTGCCTGTAGTAGTGCAATGGTGACTGATTCATGCATAACAAAACCACCCTTTTCCGAATTCACAGTCCCTGATTCGACTCTGTTGCCGTTAGCGTCTCTTGTAAAGTTCACAGTATATGCTGTATAGCCTTTACCTTACAATCTACCTGTGCAATATTGTCCACGTAACACAAATGTTAACACAAAACTTTGTTATCATGTTAACATAACCCTTTTTATCGGGTGGAAAAGTCACTTTATGCTATTCATGTCACAATTAAGAAACAATTTGTTGCGCATTTCCCCGACCCAGCGCACACTGATATCATTAATACATTAATGAATAGTGTCAGGGCGCTTTATGCAGCACGTGCCGAAAGGATATCTCTTATGAAAGGTACTGTTTTTTCTGTTGCGCTTAATCACCAGAGTCAGATGGATGCCTGGAACGAGGCTTTTCATCAGCCCCCTTACCAGACACCACCACAAACCCCTGTGTGGTTTATCAAACCCCATAATACTCACCTCACACACCTGCAGACCATTCCGGATCCGCGCTGTACGGAGCCAGTGATGAGTGGCGCGACCCTTGGATTGGTTGTCGGCAAAAAGGCGCGTAAAGTGACGCTGTCTGAGGCCTCAGAGTATATTGCCGGTTTTCTGCTGGCCAATGAACTCAGCCTGCCGGAAGAGAGTTTCTATCGTCCGGAGATTAAAGCCAAATGTCGCGATGGTTTCTGTCCTTTGGGCAGCGAAGTCAGGCAGATCAAGAGCGATAATCTGACGATCATCACCGAAATCAATGGTGAAGTCGCAGACCGCTGGTACAGCGCCGATCTTATTCGCTCTGCAGAGGAGCTACTGTGCGCCCTCAGTGATTTTGCCACGCTGAATCCTGGGGATGTGATCCTGCTGGGTACCCCCCATCAGCGGGTGGCAATTCAACCCGGCGACCGAGTCACTGTCAAGGTGGAGGGGTTTGCCCCTCTGGAAAACCGCCTGAGCCCACAAGGAGTCGCAGCATGAGACAGGCACGAATTCTCCATAATCAGCACTGTTTGCAGGTTGTCATTAATGAGCAGGAGCAGGCGATAACCCAGGAGGGGACTCTTCTCCCGGCAGGCAGTTTTACCTGGCTGCCTCCCGTGGAGCGCGGCACCCTGTTTGCCCTGGGGCTAAATTATGCCGACCATGCGGCAGAGCTGGAGTTTAAAGCACCGGAAGAACCCCTGATATTTCTTAAGGCGGCTAACACCCTGACGGGACACCAAAGCGTG
>JBOFSC010000080.1:0-1416 GCA_051651345.1 Enterobacteriaceae bacterium | reverse complement strand
TAAAACCGCAACTTGAAAGATGACGGGTATCCACTGTTTTCACTGTGGGAAAATTAATGACTTACGATGGTGTGCGCGGTGAACTGTTGTAATAAGTCGCTGATGTAGTCCAGGCGTCGTCGTTGTTCCTGTTGATGCTGTTCCGGTTGTTGTTGGTCAGGCTCTTTTTGCTGTAATTTGAGGCGGGTAGGGCCATCCAGGCGGAATTGTTGCGGTTGCTGTTGCAGCAGCGTGATTAAATATTCAGGGTTGACCTGATTGTTATCGCCAAATTCGATAAAGCCGCCGCGCTCGCCATATTCTATGCGCACGATGCCCAGCTGTTGCGCTATTTGTTTCAGGGAGGCGACTTTGAGCAGATTATTGGCTGCTGGGGGTAATTTGCCAAAGCGATCGATTAACTCCACTTTCAATTCATCAAGATCATCGCTGAGCTTGCTGCTGGCAATGCGCTTATAAAAGGAGAGGCGAGTGCTGACATCGGGAATAAAGGTTTCCGGTAGCAGGGCAGGCAGGCGAAGCTCTATCTCTGTCTGTTGGCCGATCAGGTCATCGAGAGAAGGTTCGCGGCCCTCTTTCAGCGCCTGAACCGCCTCTTCAAGTAGCTCCATATAAAGGGAGAAGCCGATAGTCTCCATCTGGCCGCTCTGTTCATCGCCCAGCAGTTCACCGGCACCACGGATTTCCAGATCGTGGGTGGCTAAGGCGAAACCAGCACCGAGTTCCTCCAGGGAGGCCAGGGCTTCCAGCCTTTTATGGGCGTCGGCAGTCAGCACCTGTGGTGGTGGGGTTAACAGGTAGGCGTAGGCCTGATGGAAGGAGCGGCCTACACGTCCGCGTAACTGATAAAGTTGCGCCAGACCAAAGTGATCTGCTCTGTCGATAATGATGGTGTTGGCACTGGAAATATCGATGCCGGTCTCAATAATCGTGGTACAGACCAGTACATTGTATCTTTGATGGTGAAAATCCATCATCACGCGCTCTAAGGCTCTTTCACGCATCTGCCCATGGCCGATGGTGATCCTGGCTTCCGGGATCAGCTCAGCCAGTTTGTCTGCCACCCGCTCAATACCGGCAACATCATTATATAAATAGTAGACCTGGCCACCGCGCAGGATCTCACGCAAGATGGCTTCCCGTACCACCAGGGGATCGTATTCACGAATAAATGTTTTGATGGCTAAGCGACGCGCTGGCGGTGTGGCAATAATAGAAAGGTCACGAATGCCACTCATGGCCATATTGAGGGTTCGCGGAATCGGGGTTGCCGTGAGGGTTAAGATGTCGACATGATTTCGCAGGCTTTTTAGCTTCTCTTTTTGCCGGACACCAAAACGGTGCTCTTCATCGATCACCAGTAATCCCAGGTCGTGCCACTGGATATCCCCCTGTATTAGCTTGTGAGTACCGATC
>JBOFSC010000079.1:0-5736 GCA_051651345.1 Enterobacteriaceae bacterium | reverse complement strand
GGCACTCTACCACCTCATAGGCTTTTTCGCGTGTCAGCTGTCCACTGTCGATATCCCGCTTATAGTAGTTGAACAGGGCTTTATCGAAACCGACAGGGCTGACCGCATAGTCGCCATTATCAAGCTGTAGCAGCAACTGGAACAGATAGAACGCCTGGCAAGCCTCTTTAAAAGTCTGTGCCGGGCAGGCAGGCACTTTTCTGAAGATCTGGGCGATTTCCAGTAATTCATTCTTGCGGTAGGGGTTACTTTCCACTGCCGCCAGCTCTGTGGCCTTATTAGAGAGACGCTCTGCCAGGGCCAGCGCAGCGTCACAGGCAAAAGTCGCGGCTTTCCAGAAGTTAATCTTATCGAGCTCACTTCTGTTAACACTGCTGCCGCTGTTGCGCAGATTATTTTCCGCTTCTATTTTCAGCGCAACAAAGCCCTTCTCCAGCACCGCCATATAGTTGGGCGACAGGCAGCTCTTGCCATTAACGCTAACATTATCCGCGAGGAAACTAAAAACGGAGGGTTCCTTCAGCTCACTTTCACTGTGGAACACCGCCAGTCTGGCTCTGGAAGCCTGGCTGCCGACGATCAACTCATCCTGGCCGATATAAAGGGGCAACCTTCTGACCAGTTCATTGAAAACACTGGCCCGCTTGACCAGATGTGGCATACCGGCGATGCCACTGTTCAACTCGGCCATGATGCTGGCCCGCTCTGAGCAGATGGCGCTGTTACTGGACAATAGTCTGTCGATCAGCGTTCTGACTCTTGGTGTTAACTGAAACTCACCCATGATTTGGTTATCCTCCGGATCTCAAAATGTATTACGTGGCGCTACGCAAACTGTCTGCCTGTATAGGCATCGCGATATATTGCGATGAGTTCACTCTCGCTACTTGCTCTGGGATTGGCTGGCGTACAGCTGTCCTGTATCGCAAGCGTGGCCATGTTGTACAACTGATCAGTAAAATGTTGTTCGGCAATTCCGCTGTCACGAATGGATCCGGGAATCGCCATCTCCTCTTTCAGAACCTGAACCGCCGTGATCAAACTCAGTACTCCCTCGCGTTCGGTCTGGCAGGGCAGACCCAGTATTCGTGCCAGTTCCGCATATTTTTTAGCGCTGGGACAGGTGGTACCTGTCTGAATACCTGAATTGAATTCAATCACATAAGGAAGCAACAGCGCATTGGCCCGTCCGTGTGCGGTACCAAAACGACTGGTCAACGCATGGGATAAACTGTGGCAAATGCCTAACTGAGCATTAGTGAAAGCCATACCGGCTATGGTGGCGGCGTTATGAATTTTTTCCTTGGCTTTGATATCGTTGTTATCCCGGTAACTATCCAGCAGATAACGAAAAATTAATTGGATCGCTTTCTCCGCCAGGGCATCAGTGAAATCATTAGCCCCGGTGGACACATAGGCTTCCAACGCATGGGCCAGAACATCCATTCCCGTGTCAGCGACGATGGCTGCAGGCAGAGTGTTGACTAACTGGGGATCCAGTATGGCCACATCCGGCAGCATCCACTCATCCACCAGCACCAGCTTGTCCGATTTGGCGGTGACCACTGAAAAAGAGGTCACTTCCGAGCCGGTACCACTGGTGGTGGGAATCGCGATAAAACAGGGCCTGGTCGCCTGAGTGACACCCGTTTTCTTATTGATGCACCACATGGTGTAGAGCATCGCCTTGGCAGCATCCATGGAGGTGCCACCACCCAGCGCGATCACGATATCCGGAGAGATTCTCTCCATCTGTTGCACGCCAGCGACGATGGTCGCCATATCGGCAGCGCAGGCTTCCTCGGCATAAAAAATGTGATAGCCGATATTTCTGGTGCGCAACCGTGCACACACCCGCTCTGCAAACCCCAGCTCCACCATCACATTATCGGTGATGATCATCGCTGTGCTGCCCTGCAGCCCGGCTAAAAAATCAAGTGAGTCTGTACCGAAACAGATCTTGGTCTTTACTACAAAACTGTCCATTACCCCGTTCCTTAGAATCTGTTCTTTGTCTTATACGCTGGTGCCTGCACCTGAACAGCTTCTGATCACTCTTCCCACTGCAATTTTTCAACGATTGCAACGATCGACATGGTTTTGTATTTGTCCCTGTAAATAGGCAAATACCTTTCGACTAAAACAATATCGCCTTTGCCTGCCCCTACACTGTCAACAGCAACGTAAGTGCGATCTCTGATAACTTTCTGCTCAACATCGATCTCGGACACCAAAAGCAGATTGCAGCCTTTCAGCTCCTCACTCTTTTGCGTTGCAACAACAAATCCCGTTACTTTAGCTAATATCATGCTGTTACCATTCAGTGTCTGCAGTTCTCTGATACCTTCGCAGGTGGCCCTCAGGGCCCCTGCGAGCATGGGTATCCTATTGTTTCAATCGACCCAGAACTTCCTTGATAATCAACTCCACATTCTCTTCCGTAATCACATCCTGACGGGTGGGAGGCAATTGCCCCGTTGTGATAAAACGGCTGTCTCCTGACGCAGAAGTGGTGACCGAAACACTACCGAAGCGATCATCTCCTGCTGCTGCCATCGCTGCGGGTTGCGCCGCGACAGTGCTGTAGCAAGTGCTGTTGCTCTGGGATGAACCATTTTGGAAACGGATGTCGTCAACAATGCTGGTAGCATAGTCAGAGCCACTGGTACCATAGCTTTGACAGCTTGCACCCGTCGCAGGCTGACCACGCAGTGCCTCACTGGCACCCTGCTTCAGATCTGCAACACTTCTGACCCCGTATCCCACTTTTCTGATGTTGATCAGATTCAGGGGACCGACGTTATCAGAGGTTGAACCGCCACCCACCGCGCCGCATCCTAAGGTCAGGGCCGGTGTCAGATTGGTCGTGGCACCGATCCCCCCCAGTGCGGAAGGTGTATTGACCAGAATACGGTGAACGGGTTTTTGCAGCGCAAACTCACGTACCACCTCTTCATTTTTGGTGTGGATCACCAAAGTATGGCCCTGACCTTCATTGGTCAGCAGTTCCAGCACACGCTGACAGGCGTTCTGCCAGTTCTCTTCAATATAAAGGCCCAGTACCGGACACAGTTTCTCTCTGGCGTAGGGGTTTTTACGTGACACGCTGTCCTGAATGGAGATCAATACCTGGGTATTGTCCGGCACGGAAAAACCGGCGCGATCGCTCAGATGCTTTGCGCTCTTGCCGACGGTTTCCGGATTGATGGCCCCGTTGGGACGCACCAACAGATTGGCCAGGCGGTCAGACTCCATATCATTCATGAAGTAGGCACCGCTGTTCAACAACTCCTGACGCACTTCATCATAGATGCAGCGCTCAACGATGATCGACTGTTCAGAAGCACAAATCACACCGTTATCAAAGGTCTTACTGGCAACAATATCGCTCACGGCCTGACGGATATCCGCCGAACGCTCGATAAACGCGGGACCGTTGCCCGGTCCGCCACTGATAGTCGGGGTACCGGAATTGTAAGCTGCGCGCACCATCCCCTCGCCACCTGTGGCCAGGATCAGGGAGACTTCTTTGCTGTGCATCAACTCTTTGGTGCCTTCCAGCGTCATCAGCTCCAGATTACCGATAAGCCCGGCAGGTGCACCGGCCTCTTCCGCCGCTTTACGCACGATATCGATAGCCCTTTTAGTGCAGCGCTGTGCATTCGGATGCGGAGAAAACACGATGGCGTTACCCGCCTTCAGTGCAATCATGGCCTTGTAGATGGCGGTGGATGTTGGGTTCGTAGAGGGAACCAGCGCCACGATGACCCCCAGCGGTACACCAACGTCGATCACCTTATTGACGGGATCTTCATTGATGATACCCACCGTCTTCATATCTTTGATGTATTCATACACTGTTTTGGCAGCAAAAACGTTCTTTAACACCTTGTCTTGCCAGTTACCAAAACCGGTCTCTTCGTTTGCTAATTTTGCCAGTTCCTCAGCATATTTCAGTGCTTCATGGGCGACATGGCAAACAATGCTGTCAATTTTTTCCTGGGGAAAAGTGGCATAGATCGACTGCGCCTTCTTCGCTTCCCGCACCAGGTTCCTGGCATACTGTATTGATTTTAGCTCTTTATCTAACTCAAGCATAAAGCTGTCCTTTCATAAAAAAAGCATGGGCCGCCGTGAACTTATTTCTCAATAAATCCATTACATAACTGCATGTGATATGAACAGTTAGTTAATTTTTAGCTGACAACTCTGCTACGCTTTATGAGTTGAAACAATCTTGTCAATATCGTTATGAGGTCTCGCAATGACTCTGGACGAAACGACAGTACCAACACGCTGCGCAGCTTCAATACCGGACTCTACTGCGGCCTTAACAGCACCGACGTCGCCTTTCACCATGGCCGTCACCAGCCCGGAACCTACATTCTCATATCCTATCAACTCTACGTTTGCTGCTTTGCACATGGCATCAGCCGCTTCCACGCAAGCTACTAAACCTTTCGTTTCGATCAAGCCTAACGCATCTCTCATCAGATAGATCCTTAATCTCTCGTCTTGTGTTTCAATACAATCTTATTGATATCGTTATGTGGTCTGGCAATGACCAGAGAGGTGATGACCTCACCGACTCTTTGCGCGGCTTCCACACCCGAATCTACTGCTGCCTTAACAGCACCCACATCGCCTTTTACCATGGCAGTGACCAGACCGGAACCGACATTCTCATAACCGATCAACTCGACATTAGCCGCCTTACACATGGCATCAGCAGCTTCAATACAAGCGACCAGTCCTTTAGTTTCGATCAGACCTAATGCATCACCCATACTGTTGTTCTCCTAAGCAGAATCTTACGTTCTGTGCTGAATGACTATCTTGTTGATATCGTTGTGTGGTCTGGCGATAACCAATGAAGTGACGACCTCGCCGATGCGTTGTGCAGCTTCAGTACCGGACTCCACAGCAGCTTTAACAGCGCCCACATCCCCTTTAACCATTGCAGTCACCAGACCGGAACCGACGTTCTCATAACCGATCAGTTCGACATTGGCGGCTTTACACATTGCATCTGCTGCTTCAATACAGGCAACCAGACCTTTTGTTTCGATTAGACCTAATGCATCAGCCATCTTGAAATCTCCTGAATATCAATAAATTGCACTTATCCGATAACGCCAGCCTTGCTAATAAAGAAACAAAAAACATTACTTATCGGCAAGGCAATAAAATTCAGGATTTACTATATAGAAAATAAGGAACGGGTTCCCTGTTCAGGATCATATTTCACGCGGTAAAATAACTGACAAGTTAGTTAAGATAAACGTCAATATCATTGGCGGACACATTCAAGATATAAATGCAAGATACATTTTTAATGATCAGGCAACATTTGTGCAATAAGTAACTTCTGCTTACCCTTTATGCTTATCCTTGCAGGAAACTTTCCGTTTTTAATTGATAAATCCATCCCAGATCACAATTTAATAAATTGCCCATTTCACCGTGAGCCATTCTCTTGACCTTTGTGCAGCACGAAACTTTATGGTTTCTAACATTCCCCAAGGTGACATAATAGTTGTCATTTATATTATTAATAAAAAGGTGAAAGATATGGATACCAAAGATCTGTCTGTATTTGGCAATCATATGTAGGTACTTAAGCTCATAACACATTGATGTACCTTTAATTCATTACAGGGTAAATACTAAGACCTAACGATAGCAACATACTTTTCTGATCTCGCCTGGGATGAGCTCGTTGACCATGAGTCGCAA
>JBOFSC010000078.1:0-3702 GCA_051651345.1 Enterobacteriaceae bacterium | reverse complement strand
TAAAGACTCGACGCCCGGCAGAAATCCACTTATTCAGTGTTGGCTGATGGGAGAGCCCTCCTGCAACAATCAACACACTGAGTAGTGGTACTTCCTCAGGGGAGAGAAAATCCAGGGCTACCGGTGGTAAAGTGATAGTCGTCACTGCGAGTTGTTGTAATGTCTGCGTTAACTCCTGTCCTGGCATTAACTGTTCATAACCTGCTATACAGAGCGTTGCCCCCGTCGTCAATGTCATAAATATTTCGGATATCGCCGCATCAAAACTACAGGAAGCAAACTGCATCACTCGCTGTCCGCAAGTGATGTCAAATTGTGCTATTTGTGCCTGAATCAGATTATATAGCCCCCCATGAGTTAACAGTGTCCCCTTGGGTTTACCGGTAGAGCCGGAGGTGTAAATCACATAGGCCAGATTGTGTGCCACAAGGGGAGTATGGGGAGCCGTCTCGCTGTAGTGTCCGTATTGCCATGCCCGGCAATCCACATACAGCACGGGGAGCGTAACCGGCAGGGCGCTGTTCACCCCCTTTTGGGTCAACAGCAACACCGGCTGGCTGTCCTCCAGCATATACGCCAGCCGCTGCGCAGGGTACTCCGGGTCTAACGGCACATAGGCACCGCCTGCCCTGAGAATTGCCAGCAGACTAAGCACCATCTCAAAAGAACGCTCCATACAGACCGCCACCCGACTCTCCGGCCCCACCCCCTGCGCCTGCAAAGCTTGCGCCAGCTGACCGGAGAGCCGCTCCAGCTCGCCATAGCTCAGCGTCTCTGTGGCAAACTCCAGCGCCACCCTGTCCGGCATTGTTAGCGCCTGTTGTGTCACCCTCTGGTGAACAAACGCCTCCTGCAGATACTCCACTTCTGTCCGGTTCCATTCCACTACTATCTGTTGCTGCTCTGTTTTATCCAGCAGCGGCAGAGCCTCTGTCGCAGTCTCCGGCGCAGCGACAATCCCCCGCAACAGGGTAGTGAAGTGCCCCATCATCCGTTCAATACTCTCCCGGCTAAACAGGTCACTGCTGTATTCAATCTCACCCTGCAACACCCCCTCCCGTTCCATCAGAGACAGGGTTAAATCAAATTTCGCAACAGGCAGATGCAGCGCCAGTTCCTCCCCCCGGATGCCCTCCAGTTCCAGACAGACAGCCTGCTGATTTTGCACTGCCAGCATCACCTGAAACAGCGGCGAGTAACTTAACTGTCGCTCCGGATTAAGCTGACTCACCAGTTCGGCAAAAGATACCTCCTGATGGGCATAGGCCGCCAGTGTCATCTCCCGTGTCTGTTGCAACAGCTCACTGAAACGCGGGTTGCCCTGCAAGCGGTAACGCAGCACCAGGGTATTAACAAAGAAACCAATTAAGGGCTCCACCTCCCGACACTGACGTCCCGCTACTGGCGTCCCAATCGCAATATCTTCCTGACCAGCATAGCGTGACAGCAGCACTGACAGCGCCGCCGACAGAGTCATAAAAAGGGTGCAGTGTTGTTCCCGGCTCAGTTGCTGTAACGCCGCAGTGAGTTGTGCGTCCACACACCAGTACACACAGTCCCCACGGTAACTCAGAACAGCGGGACGTGGATAATCCGTCGGCAGGGTCAACTGTGGCGGCAGACCCGCCAGTTGCTGCCGCCAGTAGCTTATCTGTTGCGCCAGTTTTTCTTCACTTAAACAGGCTCTCTGCCAGCAGGCATAATCCGCATACTGTACCGGCAGGGCAGGTAAAGCAGCAGACTCCCCCTGCACACAGGCACTGTAAAGAACAGACAGTTCATCTGTCAGCAACGACACTGACCAGCCATCAGCGATGATATGGTGTAATACCAGCAGCAGACGATAACGATTCGGGGCCAGCTTAAACAGACCCCCTGCAATCAGCGGACCCTGTTGCAGGCAGAAATCCGTGGCCGCTGTCTGCATAATCTGCTGCTGACACAACTCCTCCCCCTGTGCCAAAGGCTCAGAGGAGAAGTCCTGCCACAACAGCGGCCAGGTCAGTGAGGCGGCAATATGCTGTACGGCCCCCTCTTCTGTCTGTGCAAAAGTGGTGCGCAACACCTCATGACGATGGAGGATTTCATCCAGGCTCCGCTGTAAGGCGTCTCTGTTGATATCCCCCTCCAGTTGCCATAACAGCGGAATATTGTATAACCCCGCAGGCAGGGAGAGTTGCTGCAGTAACCACAATCGCTGCTGGGCATGGGAGAGCGGCACGGTCTGACTCTGCTGGCGAGGCACTATAGCCGGTAACAGTTCGCCTTTCTGTGCCCGCTGTGCAGCCACTATCTGCTGCGCCTGCTGCTCCAGCACCGGCGCAGCAAACAGGGTTTGCAGCGGCAGTTCAACAGCAAACAGCATGCGCAGCCGGGAGATAAGCTGCATCGCCAGCAGGGAGTGACCGCCCAGCACGAAGAAATCATCCTGCACACTGATGTGCGGCTGCTGCAACAGTTCACTCCACAGGGTTGCCAGTAACTGCTCTTCCGGGGTGCGGGGCGCAATAAACTCTTTATCGCGGGCTGTTCTGTCCGGTGCCGGCAAAGCGGCTCTGTCCAGTTTACCATTGGGCGTCAGGGGCAGTTTTTCCAGCCAGACAAAATGGGCAGGCACCATATAACGCGGCAAACAGGCACTGAGCGCCTGTTGCAACTCCGTGCGGGTCAGGGGGACTGACTGACCCTCAGAGGTCGCCACCAGATAAGCCACCAGTTCCTCGCCCGCCACCCCCGGGCAAGGGACCACCACCGCCTGAGCCACCTGAGGCAGGGTTAACAGTACCGACTCTGTCTCCCCGGTTTCGATTCTCACGCCCCGTATTTTCACCTGATGGTCGAGGCGTCCCATAAACTCCACCGAACCCTCAGGCAGATAACGGGCCAGGTCACCACTGGCATACATGCGCTCACCGGGGTGTTTGCTAAAGGGGTCGGCGATAAACTTCTCCGCCGTCAGCTCCGGGCGTTGCAGATAGCCCCGCGCCAGACCCGCGCCGGCAATATAAAGTTCACCCGGCACCCCCACAGGCACCGGATTAAGGTGCTTATCGAGAATATAGAGTCGGATATTGGCTATGGGATAACCGACAGGCACCGTGGAGAGTGCTGTCTCTGCCTGGCAGCGATAATCGGTGGCATAAATGGTCGTCTCGGTAGGCCCGTACAGGTTGTATAACACCACATGAGGTAATGCAGTATTACAGGCGATAACACTCTCTTTACTCAACGCCTGTCCGATACAGATAATCTGCCGCAGAGAAGGACAGTGCCAGCGGTGGCACTCAGACAGAAATGCCTCCAGCATCGGCGGTACAAACTGCAGAAAGGTGATCGCAGACTGTGCTGTCAGTTGCGCCAGATAGGACGGATCCTGATGCCCGCCTGGTTTGGCTATCACCAGTGTGGCACCACAGATCAGGGGCCAGAACAGCTCACACACAGAGACATCAAAACTGTAAGGTGTTTTTTGTAATATCCGATCCTGCGGCGTCATAAGATAACGCTGTTGTACCCACAACAGGCAGTTCAACAGAGCACCATGGGAAACAGCGACCCCTTTCGGTTTACCGGTGGAGCCGGAGGTATAGATGACATAGGCCAGATTGTGTGCCACAAGGGGAGTCCGGGGAGCCGTGTCGCTGTAGTGCCCGTATTGCCACGCCCGGCAATCCACATACAGCACGGGAAGCGTAACCGGCA
>JBOFSC010000077.1:0-9222 GCA_051651345.1 Enterobacteriaceae bacterium | reverse complement strand
ACTATCACTTTACCACCGGTAGCCCTGGATTTTCTCTCCCCTGAGGAAGTACCACTACTCAGTGTGTTGATTGTTGCAGGAGGGCTCTCCCATCAGCCAACACTGAATAAGTGGATTTCTGCCGGGCGTCGAGTCTTTAATGCTTATGGGCCGACGGAAACCACTGTTTGTGCCTCGGTCTATAATTTTAACCAGCCGTTAGCCGGTGAGCCACCTGTCGGTTATCCCATAGCCAATACCCGACTCTATATTCTCGACAAGCACCTTAATCCGGTGCCTGTGGGGGTGCCGGGTGAACTTTATATTGCCGGCGCGGGTCTGGCACGGGGTTATCTGCAACGCCCGGAGCTGACGGCGGAGAAGTTTATCGCCGATCCCTTTAGCAAACACCCCGGTGAGCGCATGTATGCCAGTGGTGACCTGGCCCGTTATCTGCCTGAGGGTTCAGTAGAGTTTATGGGACGCCTCGACCATCAGGTGAAGATAAGGGGATTCAGAATAGAAACCGGAGAAATAGCAGCTTTTCTGTTAACTTTGCCACAGGTAGTGCAAGCGGTGGTTTTTCCCCATAAGGGAAGTTATGGAGAGGAATTGGTTGCCTGGCTGGTTGGCAGAGATGCCTCTGAACATCTGGAGAACACGGTATTACGCAGGGAACTTAAATCGTTTTTACCGGATTACATGATACCTGCCCATTTTGTCTGGCTGGAAAAACTGCCCCTGACAGTGAATGGCAAAGTGGACAGAGAGGCATTGCCCGCCCCTGATCTGAGTGCCAGAAGTGTCTCCTTTGTTGCTCCGCGCACGGCAACAGAAGAGTGGCTGGTGCAGATCTGGTGTCAACTGCTTAATCGCACCTGTATCAGCACGGATGAGGATTTTTTTGCTTTGGGCGGACACTCCCTTCTGGCAGTACAGTTGCTCACCAGGATCAATCAGCATTACGCCTGTGCTCTCTCTTTGTCACAGCTCTTTATTAATAAGACGATTATGGATATCGCGCAACTGGTTGATAAAAAAACGGATGCACAGTCCTTGTTACTGCCTTTACGCAAACAGCAGGGAATCTATCCTGTTTTTCTGCTGCATCCGGGAGATGGTGGGCTCACCTGCTACCGGCAGTTGGTTGAACAGCTGGCACCTGATTATGCCGTCTATGGTATTCAGTCAGCAGGGCAGGCGGGAGTTGATATTGAACCTTATGAGTTTACTAACCTCTGTCATCACTATGCTGCAGAAATAGAAAAGATAGAGCCCCATGGCCCTTACAGATTGGCGGGCTGGTCATCCGGTGGCCTGATGGCTCACACTATTGCAACATTGCTGGCACGACGGGGAGCACAGGTTGAGTGGGTGTTTATGATTGACCCTATGCTTCCCTCTCTGATGGAAAACAGAGAATCTATAATTATAACCCTGCAATCCATTATGCATATTTTCCTGTCGATGGCTTCTTTGGAGCTGGATAACCTGTTTGGTAAGGTGATTGCCAGTCAGTTTGACTTGTTAAGAGAGTGGGTTAAGCAAAAAGGAGAGGAGACGGTGGCTAATCAGTTGTTACATGGCGTCTCCCCCTGTCCTGTGTCGACAGAGCTGGTTCAGTGGATACGACTTTACTATTCTGAATTAAAGAAAACAGAGAGGTTGTTCCCTGGTTATCAGGAGGCGTTTATCTCTGCGCCGGTACATATCTGCTGGGCTGAGGAGACGTTAAAAAATCATCCGCAGCAATTCGAGTATTGGCGACAACATACCGCTTGCGGTTACTATCATACCTATACTTTAAAGGGCGGACATCACACGGCCTGTGTGGGAGATAATACACAACGAATTGCTTCTGTTTTTAATCAGTTATTGAAATTGGAATAGATAAAATCGAGGACATGATGTAAACCATGTCCCCGGTTTACACAACCAGAGCAGGGGGGGCTACAAATACTCTTGCAGCATCTTAGCCAGTTTCTCCTGGTCGATGGCAAAGTTATTAATGCCGTCGGCCAGCTTTTCTACCGCCATCGGATTCTGGTTGTGTTGCCAGTAGAATTCTGACTCTGTCATCGGCGCCGGTTTGGCTGCGATGGCTCCCTGATAATGCAGCTTACGCGCCACTTCTCCCTGGGTTTCCGACAACTCTTTGAGCAGGGCCGGGGCGATGGTCAGGCGATCGCAGCCTGCCAGCTCCAGGATCTCATCACTATTGCGGAAACTGGCGCCCATCACAACGGTGTTATAGCCGTGTTTCTTGTAGTAGTTATAAATCTCACTCACCGAGACCACGCCAGGATCTTCGTGCGCTGCATACTCTTTCTGCCCGCTATTGGCCTTATACCAGTCGAGAATCCGGCCGACAAAGGGGGAGATCAGATAGACATCCGCTTCGGCGCATGCGCGGGCCTGGGCAAAGGAGAACAGCAGAGTCAGGTTACAGTTGATCCCTTCCTGCCCCAGGTGTTCGCCCGCCTTAATACCCTGCCAGGTGGAAGCCAGTTTGATCAGAATGCGATCATTGCTGATCCCGGCCTGGTTATAGAGTTGAATCAGCCGTCTGGCTTTGGCGATACTGGCACCGGTATCATAGGAGAGACGGGCATCTACTTCTGTGGAGATGCGCCCTGGGATCAGCTTCAGGATCTCAAGGCCGATATTGACCGCCAGTTTGTCGGAAGCATCGGCTATCTGCCGGGCTTTATCACTACTTTGCCCACGCGCCCAGGCGATAGCATCATCTATCAATGGACGATACTCAGGCAGTTGCGCCGCCTTGAGTACCAGTGAGGGGTTGGTGGTGGCATCCTCAGGATGATAGAGTTTCATGGCGGCAATATCGCCGGTATCAGCAACCACCGTAGTGTACTGGCGTAACGAAGTAAGCTTATCCATCATGGTTGGGTTCCCATTCTAAGTCAGATAACAGTGAAAAGTGTGAACTGAAACGATGGCTACGATGATAACATGCCGTGATATGGGTGCAACAATCGGAGCGATAGAACAAAATATGCTAATTATTATCTCCCCGGCTAAAACGCTGGATTATCAGTCACCGCTGGCTACAGAGCAGCATAGCCAGCCACAGTTAATGCAGCATAGCCAGCAGTTGATTGAGGTGTGTCGACGTTTATCTCCACAGCAAATTGCCAGCCTGATGCGGATCAGCGATAAGCTGGCGGGCCTGAATGCGGCCCGTTTTAGTCAGTGGCAGCCTGAGGCGACCCCAGATAATGCCCGTCAGGCGCTGCTGGCCTTTAAGGGTGATGTCTATCAGGGGCTGCAGGCAGAATCGTTTAACAGCGAGGATTTTGCCTTTGCCCAGCAGCATTTGCGCATCTTGTCCGGGTTGTATGGATTATTGCGACCGCTGGATCTGATGCAGGCCTATCGTCTGGAGATGGGAACCCGCCTTGCCAACCCGCGCGGAGCGGATCTCTATGCTTTCTGGGGAGATATCATCACCGATGCCCTGAATCAGGCTATCGCTCAGCAGGGGGGTGAGGTGCTGATTAATCTGGCATCAGACGAATACTTTAAGGCGGTTAAGCCCGCAAAGCTGGCAGCCAGGATTATCAAGCCGCTGTTTCTGGACCAGAAAAAGGGTCAATATAAGGTGATTAGCTTTTATGCTAAACGTGCCCGAGGTTTGATGAGCCAGTTTATTATCCGCAATCGCCTGACTGAGGCAGATCAACTGACCGGGTTTAATCTACAGGGCTACCGTTTTGCGGAAAGTGAATCCAGTGACAGTGAACTGGTATTTAAACGGGCGGAGCCAGACAGGGAATAATTCCCTTCGATGCTATCCCCCTGCCAGGGAACACTCCCCAACAGTGGCACCGGCATCCACTGCTGCAGGGAGTGTCGGTAAGGTTCACTGTATTGATCCGCTGCTGCTACGTTGTTGGCTATCCAGCCTGAGAGGGTTAAACCTGTGGCCTGAATGGCCCGTGCGCTGAGTAAGGCATGATTGATACAGCCTACGCGCATTGCTACCACCAGGATCACCGACAATTGTTCCATCTGAACCCAATCCGCAAATGTGTGCTGCTCACTCAGAGGAACCAACCAACCACCGGCCCCTTCCACTAACACTCTGTCCGCCTGTTGCTGCATATGGTGCAACCCCTGACTCATTACGGATAAGTCGATGGGCCGCTGTTGCCGAGCACTTAACAGATGTGGTGCGGTCTCTTCCCTGAACAGATAGGGATTAACAGCTTCGTAGGGATATGGGATATTGGCAGCCGCCAGCAGAGATAAAGCGTCGCGGTTATACCAGGCGCCATCTCTCTGCTCTGCCCCGGAGGCTACCGGTTTATAGCCCGCCACCTTTAAACCCTCACGGGCCCACTGGCGTAACAGCAGGCAGGCCACATAGGTTTTGCCCACATTGGTATCAGTTCCGGTCACAAACCACGTTTTACACATGTTGAATCACCCCATAGACCACTTGGTAACTTAGAAAGAGTTTTCCCTGCTGTTTCGGATAAGCCCGCTCCAGTCGGGCTAACTTCTGTCGGCTGAGTAGCCCGCCATGAGGTTTGCGCTGCAGTTGTGTGGAGCCGACGCGCTGCAACGCTTTTTTCAGATCAATAATCGTGTCGTAAGGCTGCTGCAGGCGCTGTTGTTGCAGAGAGGCACCATAGGGCTGACACAGCCTGAGCAGATGGGCATAAGTGGGAAAACGGTTGATATGGGCATAGCCATCAATTTGACGCCAGGCCTGGACCAACTCCGACAATGAGCCCTCAACCAGAGTCGTGAAAGCTATCCAGCCGCCGGGACGGGTGACCCGATACAGCTCCGCCAGTGCCCTGGAAAAATCACTGCACCATTGCAGCGCCAGATTACTGAAGCAGAGATCCATGCAGTGATCCGCCAGAGGTAGCGCCTCAATATCGGCGCAAATATAGCGGGCGGCGGAGTGTTGACTTTGCGCTTGCTGCAACATGCCTGACGAAATATCCAGCGCATTGACTTTATAGCCCCGTTGCGACAGCAGTCGACTGAAATAGCCAGTGCCACAGCCCGCATCCAGAACCTGACAGAAGCCTGGAAGGGAGTCGGGAAGCCGTTGCAGAAGGCCATGCCCACTGGCGCGCTGTATCTGCGCCACCTGATCGTAACTGCCTGCCGCCCGGCCAAATGCGTGGGCAATGCTCTCCTTATTCAGCGTATAGTGATGACTGTCCATGTAGTATCTCCAGTAAACGATCAATATCTTCAGGGGTGTGCAGCGCACTCAGGGTGATACGCAGACGAGCCTGGCCCGGCGGTACTGTGGGTACCCGAATGGCAATGGTGCAGATACCCTGCTGCCAAAGGGCTTGCGCTGCGGTTAACGCCTTGTGACTTTCACCCAGCAGCAGCGGCTGAATGGCCGTCTCTGATGGGGCCACAGGCGCACCCGATGACTTCATTCCGGCGCGGAAGCGGTGAATATTCTGCTGCAATCGTTGCCGCAGGTCGTCGCCTTGCTGAATACGCAACAGCGCCGCCTGGATAGCGCAGGCCTGAGCCGGAGGCATATTGGTGCTATAAATCATATGGGTGGCAAATTGCAGCAGATATTCTGCCACGCTGTCATCACAGAGAATCGCGGCACCGCCGACCCCCAGGGCTTTGCCAAAAGTGACGATCAGCAGCCCCGGTTTCACGCGCTGTTGGTGGCATGAGCCCCGCCCCTGCTTCCCCCAGAAACCGATACCATGGGCATCATCCACCATCAGCCAGGCACCCTGTTGTTGGCTGATGGTATGGAGTGCCTGCAAAGGGGCGATATCACCATCCATACTGAAGATGCCCTCGGTCACCACCAGGGTATTACCGGCGCAAGGTTTGCTCAGGACGTTTGCCAGTGAATCTGGCTGGTTATGTAAAAAACGATATAATCTGGCCGGACTGCAACGGCCCGCCTCAAGCAGCGAGGCGTGACTTAATTTATCGGCCACAATGCGGTCCTGTTTGCCCATTAAAGCCAGAATCACCGCCTGATTGGCGGCATAACCAGAGTTGAATAACAGGGCCCGTGGATAACCGAGCCACGCTGCCAGCTGTTCCTCCAGTTGCTGATGGGGTTTCATATAACCGATGATATGACTGGAGGCTCCACTGCCCACACCATACTGACGAGCCCCTTCCTGCCAGGCGGCAATTACCTGCGGACACTGGCTCAATCCCAGGTAATCATTACTGGAAAAATT
Source organism: Enterobacteriaceae bacterium (assembly GCA_051651345.1). Taxonomy (GTDB): domain Bacteria; phylum Pseudomonadota; class Gammaproteobacteria; order Enterobacterales; family JBOFSC01; genus JBOFSC01. The sequence continues at coordinate 3,028 of JBOFSC010000077.1, read as the reverse complement.
GAGATATTGCTTACCCTGTACCCAAAGCAGACGGCCGCCAGCCCGACACAGAATGCGCTGTCGGTAGTTCTGACTCTCCTTGCGCTGCTGCAAAGCGTGTTTAATTTGTTGTCGCCACTGCATGCTGCGCACTCTACTCCTTATCCGTTGCGGGAGGTGCAGACAGGATCTGCAGATTTAGCTTACGCAATAACAGTCGATCCCGATCCTCTTCTGCATTCGGTACGGTCAACAGCTTACAGCCATAGAAAATGGAGTTAGCTCCTGCCATAAAACAGAGCGCCTGGGTCTGTTCGCTCATGGTTTCTCGCCCCGCAGATAAGCGGATCAGTGCGGCGGGCAACATAATGCGGGCTGCGGCCACCGTACGGATAAAATCAAACTCATCCACCCGTTCATTATGGGCCAGAGGGGTACCGGGGACGGGTACCAGACGGTTTATCGGTACACTTTCCGGTGGCTGCGGCAGATTCGCCAGTTGAGCCAGCATGGCGGCGCGATCCGTCATGGACTCCCCCAGTCCCAGGATACCGCCACAACAGACTTTGATACCGGCGCTTCTCACCTGGTTTAAGGTCTGCAGGCGATCGGTAAAACTACGGGTGGTGATCACCTGCGGATAAAACGCCTCGGAAGTGTCAATATTATGGTTGTAGTAATCCAGCCCAGCCTGTGCCAGTTCTCCGGCCTGCTGTTGAGTCAGCGTCCCCAGGGTCATGCAGGTATCCAGGCCCAATGCCTTCACCCCTTCGACCATCTGTCGCAGAAGCGGTAAATCCCGGTCGTGGGGTGCCCTGCCTGCCGCTCCCATACAGAAGCGGGTCGCGCCGTTCTCTTTTGCCTTACGCGCCTGTGCCAGCACCTCCTCCACTGCCATCAGTTTTTCTGCGGCTGTTCCCGTGGCGTAACGGGCACTCTGGGCACAGTATTGACAATCCTCGGGGCAAGCGCCGGTTTTAATGGAAAGTAGTGTGCTGATCTGGATCTGCGACGGATTGAAATGTTGGCGATGTATCTGCTGCGCGTTAAATATCAGTTCCATAAAGGGCTGCTGTAGCAAATCGAGTGCTTGCGCACAGGTCCAGGGTCCGACACCGCTCATCTTGAGTTTCCTTTTAACTAAAATGCGAATCACATAAGTAAACAGGTTTATTATTTTTGATGATTCAATTAATATGTCAACAAATTTATTTTATATAGGTTTACATGTTGGACAATTCAGATATCCAGTTTGACCGCCAGCATATCTGGCATCCCTATACCTCAATGAGCCGACCACTGCCCTGTTATCCGGTGGTGGCGGCTCGGGGAGTGGAGCTACAACTGGCTGATGGCAGGAGACTTATCGATGGCATGTCATCCTGGTGGACCGCGATCCATGGCTACAATCACCCGCAGATCAATGCCGCTGTCTCTGAGCAACTCCAGCAGATGTCCCATGTGATGTTTGGTGGTATCACCCATCCAGCGGCTGTAAACCTCTGCCGCCAGTTACTGGAGATCACGCCTCCGTCACTGGAGTGCATTTTTCTGGCGGATTCCGGCTCTGTTGCCGTAGAAGTGGCGTTAAAAATGGCTCTGCAATACTGGCAGGCCAGAGGGGAACCGCGTCAACGTTTTCTCAGCCTGAGTCATGCCTACCATGGCGATACCCAGGGTGCCATGTCTGTGTGTGATCCGCACAACTCCATGCATCATCTGTATCGCGGTTATTTAAAAGAGCATCTGTTTGTCCCGCCTTTGACCTGCGGTTTCCATGATCAATGGCGGCCTGAGGCTATTGAGCCCCTGGGCCGGATGATCAGGCAGCATCATCACGAACTGGCGGCGGTGATCATCGAGCCGATTGTGCAGGGTGCCGGAGGCATGCGCTTTTATCACCCCAACTATCTGCGCGCTCTGCGGCAACTGTGTGATGAGTTTCAGATAGTGCTGATCGCCGATGAGATTGCGACGGGCTTTGGCAGAACCGGGCGCCTGTTTGCCTGTGAACATGCAGATATTACAGCGGATATTCTCTGTCTGGGGAAAGCTTTGACCGGTGGCACCATGACGCTGTCTGCCACCCTGACCCAGCGCCATATTGCCGAGACCATCAGTAATGGTGAAGCGGGCTGCTTTATGCATGGCCCCACTTTTATGGGCAATCCTCTGGCCTGTTCCGCCGCGCTGGCCAGCTTGCAACTGCTGCAACAGGGGGAGTGGCCACAGCAAATTAAGCGTATCGAACAGTGTCTGCAGGCGGAGTTAAGCCCGTTAACAGAAAATCCTCAGGTTGCGGATGTCCGCGTGTTGGGCGCTATTGCGGTGGTGGAAACCCGTCGCCCTGTTAATGTGGCTAACCTGCAGCGTTTCTTTGTGGAGCGTGGCGTGTGGATTCGTCCTTTTGGACGCCTGATCTATTTAATGCCGCCCTATATTATCGAGTTATCCCAGTTACAGACGCTCAGTCAGGCCATTTGTGCAGTGCTGCAACAGGATGAAGACTTTTTATTTACGGCGTAATCAGGGGGATGAGCCGCTCCTCTATTATGACTGCGGCCAGGGGGAAGCTGTGCTGTTGTTGCACGGTATTTTGGCGGATCACCGAATCTGGCAGCCACACTGCCGTTTATTAAGTGACCGCTATCGCTGCCTGGCTTATACCCAGCGTTATTTTGGTACCGGTGCCCCGTTACCGCAGCAGAGTGCGCCTTTTGGCTGTGAGACCCATTTACAGGATCTGCTGACATTTTGTGATCAGTTACAACTGGACAGGGTCGCTTTGGTAGGCTGGTCTTACTCGGCGCATATCGCCTTGCTGGCCGCACTCACTGATCCGCAACGCTTCAGCCAGGTCTTGCTGTATGATCTGATTGTGCCGACCTATGGGCTGACCGAGAGGGAGCGTTGCCTGTTTGCGCAGGATATGCGCCGGATGATGCGCCCGGTATTACAGGCGCTGAAAGTGGGTGACAGTTCCGCTGCGGTGGCTTGCTTCCGGGGTGGATGTCTGCCTGCCGGTGTCAGCGACGCAACCGATCCGCAG